>NZ_JBLOUI010000007.1:0-68962 GCF_047807365.1 Peptacetobacter sp. AB800
AGAAGATATGATGAGTGAACAGCTAACGCTTGACGTAGTGGACCCGTTTACGGGTAACCAGAAGTAGTTAGCGAGTGGCGGACCGACATACGCTTTGAAGCGTAGCTGGAAGTTGAGCCTTATAGGCGTCAAATGAAGAACCCCCAGTTTTACTGGGGGGTTCCTTTTTATGCGTTCACATATTTATAAAACTAATATATAATAAAATATAGTAGTTAAATATAAAAAAGAGGAGATGTTTCAAAATGGAATATATAAAATCAGGAAACACAATAGCAGTTCGTATAGACTATGATGAAGAGGTAATGGAAAAGTTAACAGAACTTTGTAAAAAAGAAAATATTACTTCAGCAGCAGTTTCTGGAATAGGTGCTACAAAATTAGCAGAATTAGGATTATATAATATAGAAACAAAAGAGTATAAAGTAACTTCTTATACTGGACTTTATGAAGTTGGTTCATTTATGGGTAATATAACTCAGAAAGATGGAGAACCATATTTACATATGCATATAACTATAGGTGATCCAGAAAAAAATGAGGTGCATAGTGGCCACTTAAATAAAGCAATTATAGGTGCTACAAGTGAAATATTTGTAACTGTATTTGATAAAAAAATAGGTCGTAAACTTGATGAAAAAACAGGAATAAATATTTTTGACTTTGAAAAATAAGAATTTGAAAGGGGATTTCTATGAATTCGTATAGAACTATCTACGAATATGGATGTGATGAATTCACAGAAGAGAGATCGAGATTTATAGGATATGCAAAACCTATAAATAGTGAGGAAGAAGCTGTTGAATTTGTCGACGAAATAAAGAAAAAGCATAAAGATGCAACTCATAATGTATGGGCTTATACAGTAGGACCTACTATGAATATTCAGAGATACAGCGATGACGGAGAACCACAGGGAACAGCTGGAATACCAGCACTTGAGGTTATTAAAAAAGAAGATTTAAGAAATGTTGTAGTTGTAATAACTAGATATTTTGGTGGAATCAAGCTAGGAGCAGGAGGACTTGTAAGAGCATATACAAGAGGAGCCAAAATTGGTTTAGAAGCAGGAAAAATAATTGATAGAATATGGTATCAAGAAGTTAAAATAAAAGTAGACTACAATCAGATAGGTAGAGTTCAGAATGAAATAATGAACTTAGGATATTTTGTAAAAGATACTATATATCTTGAAGATGTAGAATTTATAATATATTCTAAACCTGAAGATACACAAAAGCTTAAAGATAGAATAACTGATATAACAAATGGTACAGCAAATATTTCATTTGGTGAGGAATTCTATTTAAGTGAAAATAATGGAGAAATAATACTTGATTAATGGGGGAAAAAATGAGTACTAGAGCAGAACAGATTGAAAAAACAGTAGAATGGTTACAGGACAAAGTAAAAGAAGCACATGCTAGAGGATTAATAGTTGGTGTATCTGGTGGTATAGACTCTGCAGTTGTGGCATATCTTATTAAAAAAGCATGCCCAAATGATTCTATGGGTGTAATAATGAGTATAAAATCAAATCCAGCAGATAGAGTAGATGCTATGAAAGTTATAGATGGATGTGGAATAGAATACATGGATCTTGAATTAGCAGAACCACACAAATTAATATTAGATACAGTGACAAATAATCTAAAAGAAAAAGGATTATTTAAAGAAGAATATCTAAGAATGACAGATGCTAATCTTAGAGCTAGAATAAGAATGAGCACAATATATACAATAGCAAATGATTTAGGATATTTAGTTGTAGGAACAGACAATGCAGCAGAACTTCACACAGGATACTTTACTAAACATGGAGATGGTGGTGTTGATATACTTCCACTTGCAAACCTTACAAAAGGTGAAGTATTTGAATGGGCTAAAGAATTAGGAATACACGAAGATTTAATAAATAAAGCTCCATCAGCTGGACTATGGGAAGGACAGACTGACGAAAACGAAATGGGAACTACATACAAATATATAGATGCTGTTTTAGAAGGCAGAAGAGATGAAGTACCAGCAGAACATCTTGAAATAATAGACAGATTACACAGAAATAGTGAACACAAAAGACATACTGCTGCAAAACCACCTAAATTCTAATTTACTATTGCAAAAATTTATGATAGAATTTTAAGGTGAGTAAATAACAGAAGGAGTGGAATTATGGGACGTATAGGAAACATAATAAATAGAAAAGGAAAACAGGATGCTCAGAGAGCAAAAGTATTTACAAAACATGCTAGAGCAATAGCAGTTGCTGCTAAAGATGGTGGAGGAGATCCAGAATACAATGCAGCTTTAAAAACAGCTATAGAAAAAGCTAAAGCTGACAACATGCCTAATGATAATATAGATAGAGCTATAGCAAAAGGTACAGGTGCTGGAAACTCTGAAAGCTACGAAACAATAGTATATGAAGGATATGGACCAGGTGGGGTTGCAGTAATAGTTAACGCACTTACTGACAACAAAAATAGAACAGCTGGTAACATAAGATACTACTTCGATAAAAATGGTGGTAACTTAGGTACTTCAGGATGCGTATCTTTCATGTTCGATAGAAAAGGACAGATATTAGTTGCAGCTGAAGATGGTGTAAGCGAAGAAGAATTAATGGATGCAGCTTTAGAAGCTGGAGCAGAAGATTTCATAGTTGAAGAAGATGG
Organism: Peptacetobacter sp. AB800; assembly: GCF_047807365.1. NCBI lineage: Bacteria > Bacillati > Bacillota > Clostridia > Peptostreptococcales > Peptostreptococcaceae > Peptacetobacter > Peptacetobacter sp. AB800. The sequence continues at coordinate 2,676 of NZ_JBLOUI010000007.1, forward strand.
ATTCGAAGTAATAACTGAACCTAACGACTTTGCAGCAGTTAGAGATGCATTAAAAGAAGCTGGATACGAATTTATATCAGCTGACGTTAAAATGATACCTCAGACAACTACTGAATTAACAGAAGATGGTCAGTGCAATGCTATGGAAAAATTAATAAACATGCTTGAAGATGATGACGATGTTCAGGACGTTTACCACAACTGGGAAATAACTGAATAATAAAGTGAAGAAGACAAAGAGATGTTGCAGAAAATTACTGTATACATCTCTTTTTTATTTTCTATCGAAAGTAATAAATTATAGGAATAAAAGAATTATATAATAATAAAATGAAAACGATTGACAAAATAAAAAACTTATATTACAATAAAAAAGGATTCAATAGGATGGTAATTGTTAATTCAAGCTAGACCTATTTACATATATAGAAAATAATATTCTTTTAATAAAAAAGAAATGCTAATTTTTCTACATATGTAAGTAGGTCTTTTTTGTTAAAAAAAAAGCAAATCTTATCGAAAGGAGAGATTTAAATGATTATAGATAGAGTTTTAAATAACAATGTAGTTATTATAAAAGATGAAAATGGAATAGAACAAGTTGTATGTGGCAAGGGAATAGCTTTTAAGAAAAAAAGTGGAGATTTTGTAGATGAAAAAGAAGTAAATAAAGTATTTATTTTAAAGGATAAAGTTAAGAATAAAAGATTCCAGGAAATAGTATCAGATATACCTCTTCCATATTTAGAAGTAGCTGATGAGATAATAGATATGATTAAACTTGAATCTGGTAAAAAAATAAGTGACACAATATATATTTCTTTAAGTGACCATATTCATATGGCTGTAAATAGATTTTTAGATGGTATTACAATAAAAAATTATATGATTTGGGATATCAAGAGATTTTATCCAGAAGAGTTTCAGCTTGCATTAAAAGCACTGAATATAATCAATGAAAAACTGCATGTATCTCTACCAGAAGATGAGGCAGGTTTTATAACACTACATATAGTGAATGCAGGTATGGAAAATGACGATATGCATCAAACTATTGAAATAACAAAGATAATGCAGGAAATATCAAATATAGTGAAATATCATTTTTCTGTAGAATTTGATACAGATTCTGTATATTATTATAGATTTATAACACATTTAAAATTCTTTGCACAGAGATTGCTTTCAGACAAAATTATAAAAGACACAGATGAGGATGATCTATTAGATATTGTAAAAGTTAAATATGCATCTTCATACGCTTGTGTTGAAAGAATTACAGAGTTTATATCACGCAAATATAAATATGAATTATCAAAGGAAGAACAGTTATACCTGACAATTCATATAGAGCGTGTTATATATAAAAGTCAAAATGAAGAGTAAAAAATAAAATCAAATTAAACAGGTAACTTTATTTTGACAAAGGATGGTAACATTAAGTTGGCTAAACCTTCAGATAAGTTTTTATACTTAAGACGGAGGAGAAAAAATGGAAAACTACACAAAACTAGCAGCAGACATAATAGAAAATGTCGGCGGAAAAGAAAACATTGAGAGTTTAACACATTGTGTTACTCGTCTAAGATTCAAATTAAAAGATGAATCAAAAGCGAATGATGAAGTACTAAAAAATATGGATGGAGTTGTTACAGTTGTAAAATCAAAATCTATAGACCAGTATATGGTTGTAATAGGCGAACATGTAACAGATGTATACAACGAAGTTCTAAAACAGCTTGGAATGAGCGCAGATGCTATTGTTGATAATAGCAAGTCAGATAAAAAGAAACAGAGTTTATTAAATAGAGCTCTAAATGTTATATCTGGAGGGATTGGACCAGTACTAAATCTTCTATGCGCTTGCGGGATTATAAAAGGTTTAACAGTTGTACTAACTATATTAGGAATTAGTCCAGAATCTGGACCATATATGTTATTAAATGCAGCGGGAGATTGTTTCTTCTACTTCCTACCATTAATGTTAGGATACAACTTAGCTAAAAAATTCGAAATAGATCCATTCTTTGGATTAATACTAGCAGCTGCTATGTGTTATCCAACTATACAGAATGTAGATTTAGATTTCTTTGGACATAATATAAACACTACTTATGCTTCAACATTTATGCCAATATTATTTGGTTTATTATTTGCAGCACCATTATATAAGTTTATAGACAGATATATGCCTAAAATGATAAAAGGATTTATGACTCCTTTATTAACATTATTAATAAGTTTCCCACTAACTTTCATAATAATAGGGCCAGTAGCTAATTTAATAGGTACAGGATTAAACGTAACACTTACTTCTATATGTGAATTCTCTCCATTAATAGCAGGAATAATAATTGGTGGATTATGGCAGGTATTTGTTATGTTTGGAATACACGGTGTTTTAACAGTTGTAGCTTTTATGGACTTAGTTGCAGGAAATCCAAGCCAGATGCTAGCACTTTCATATCCAGCTACATTTGCAACAGTTGGTACAGTATTAGCAGTTTATCTAAAAACTAAAAACATTAAATTAAAAGAAGTAGCATTACCAGCGTTTATATCATCAATATTTGGTGTAACTGAACCAGCTACATATGCAGTAACACTACCAAGAAAAAAAGTATTCGTAGTTAACTGCATAGGTGGTGCAGTAGGTGGTATAATCGTAGCTTTAATGGGAATAAAAATGTATTCTTATGCAGGTATGGGAATTATAGGTTTATTAGGATTTGTAAGTCCAACTGATGTTAATTTTATGGGAATAATTATGATGGTAGTAATACCTCTTTTAGTTTCATTAGTATTAACAATGGCAATATACAAAGATTCAGACTACGATTACCTAGAAGGAAATAATTCTGGTAAATCAGATATAGATACAAATAAAAAAGAAAAAACAAATGAAAAAAACGAAGAAAAAATAGTAAATGTTAGAGAAACAATATTAATGCCTATGGATGGTACTATAAAACCATTATCAGAATCAGAAGATGATGCATTTGCAAGTGAAGCACTTGGAAAAGGATGTGTAATAGTTCCAGATAATGGTGAAGTTTGCTCTCCAGTTAATGGTGAAGTAAAAACTATCTTCCCTACTAAACACGCAATAGGTATATTAAGTGATGATGGTTGTGAAATATTAATACATATAGGGATAAATACAGTGTCTCTAGAAGGAAAATATTTTGAATCTCATGTAAAAGCAGGAGATAAGGTAGAAGCAGGACAGCTATTAGTTTCCTTTGAAAAAGAAAATATAGAAAAAGAAGGATATTCTTGTGAAATCCCTGTAATAATAACTAATACATTTGATTATTTAGACGTTTTAGAAATAGATAATGAGCATCATAAAAAAGGTGAAGCTATGTTAAAAATAGTGAAGTAAGGAGAGTGGGATAAAATGGCATTTCCAAAAAATTTCTTATGGGGTGGCGCAGTAGCTGCCAATCAGTGCGAAGGAGCATGGAATGTAGGTGGTAAAGGAATGACAGTTTCTGATACTGTTACAGCAGGAACTGTATCTGAGCCTAGATATACAACATATATATCAAAAGACGGTGAACCTGGTAAAGCTTCAATGTTTGAACAGTTACCAGAAGGAGCACGCAGAACAGTATTTGAAGGTTACTACTATCCTTCTCATGAGGGAATAGATTTTTACAATAGATATAAAGAAGATATAGCATTATTTGCAGAAATGGGATTCAAAGTATTCCGTATGTCTATATCTTGGTCTAGAATATTCCCAAAAGGAATAGAAGAAGAACCAAATAAAGAAGGATTAGATTTTTATAGAAGAGTATTTGAAGAATTAAGAAAATACGATATAGAACCTCTAGTAACTCTATTCCACTACGATATGCCTTTATACTTAGAAGAAGAACTAGGTGGATGGAGCAATAGAGAATTAATAGATCTATTTGAAAAATACACAAAAGTGCTATTTAAAGAATATAAGGGATTAGTAAAATATTGGCTAACATTCAACGAAATAAACAGCCCAATATTAATGCGTACATTTATACCAAATTATCCTGATTCTAAAGTTCGTGAAGCAATGCAGATATTACACAACCAGTTTGTAGCGAGTGCAAGAGCTGTTAGAGCAGCACATGAAGTAGATTCAGAAATGGTAGTTGGAGCTATGTTAGGTGGGGTATGTAATTATCCATTAACATGTAATCCAGATGATATAATATCTTGCCAGAAACATTGGCAGGAAGATTGCTACTACTGCTTAGATACAATGGCAAGAGGAGCATATCCATACTATGCACAGAGACTTTGGAAAGAATATGATTTTAAACTAGAAGCCGAAGAACAGGATTTCATAGATTTAAAAGAAGGTATTGTTGATATGATTACATTCTCTTACTATTCATCAGGATGTGTCACAGAAGATGAAAATGCTGAAAAAGCAAAAGGGAACTTTACAACTGGAGCTAAAAATCCTTATTTAAAATACAGTGAATGGGGATGGAGTATAGACGGACAGGGACTTAGATATTTCTTAAATGAAGTATATGGACGCTATCAGTTACCACTTATGGTAGTAGAAAATGGTCTTGGAGCTATAGATGAATTAGAAGAAGATGGAAGTGTACACGACCAGTACCGTATAGAATACACAAAAGAACATATAAAAGCAATGAGCGATGCTATAGAAGATGGTGTAGATTTAATAGGATACACATACTGGGGATGTATAGATTTAATAAGTGCGTCTACAGGTGAGATGAAAAAGAGATACGGATTTATATACGTAGACAAAAATAACGATGGAAGTGGAACATTAAATCGTTATAAAAAAGATTCTTTCTATTGGTACAAAAAAGTTATAGAATCTAACGGAGAAGAATTATAATAAGAAGAATTTATAATAATTAAACATATTAAGGTAGATTAGATGATTTTGTATATCATTAAGTCTACCTTAATATTTTGTCTAAAATAAGAAGTGAAATAGTAAAATATTATAAATTACTAAATTTAGATAGGAGAACGTATGGAAAAGAAAGATGATTTTTTAGGAACGGAACCTATAAAAGGTTTATTATTTAAATTGGCATTACCTACACTTGTAGCTCAGGTTATAAATATGTTATACAACATAGTGGATAGAGTTTATATTGGGCATATAGCAAATGTTGGAGATTTGGCATTGACTGGAGTAGGAGTTTGTATGCCTATAATTATTATCGTGTCTGCATTTGCAGCATTAATAGCGAGTGGAGGAGCACCTCTTGCAAGTATTTCTATGGGAGAAGGAAATTCAGAAAAAGCAGAAAAAATATTAGGAAATTGTTTCTCAACTCAGATAATAATATCAATAATACTAACTGCTATTTTATTGATTTTCAATGAAAAAATATTACTTTTGTTTGGAGCAAGTAAAAATACTATTAAATATGCAACGGAGTATATGGATATATATTCAATAGGAACAATATTTGTTCAGCTTACATTGGGAATGAACGCATTTATTACAGCTCAAGGATTTGCCAAAATAGGAATGTTATCTGTTTTAATAGGAGCTATATCAAATATAATCCTAGATCCAATATTTATATTTGTGTTAGATATGGGAGTAAAAGGAGCAGCTTTAGCAACTATAATCTCACAGGCGCTTTCTTGTATATGGATTATGTATTTTTTAATAGGGAAAAAGACAAAGATAAAATTAAAAAGAACATATTTAAAAATAGAAAGAAATATAATAGTACCATGCATGACATTAGGTCTTTCAACATTTATAATGCAGGCTAGTGAAAGTGTTATAGCTGTATGTTTTAACTCATCTTTATTAAAATACGGAGGAGATATAGCTGTAGGCTCTATGACGATATTAACTAGTGTTATGCAGTTTGCATTATTACCACTTCAGGGAATAGGGCAGGGTGCACAACCTATAATAAGTTTTAACTTTGGTGCAAAAAATAGAAACAGAGTAAAAGAAACATTTTTACTTTTAGTAAAAATAAGTGTTGGATACTCTGCGTTATTATGGCTACTTGTTATGATGGTGCCACAGGTATTTGTAAAGATGTTTACAACAAGTCCAGAATTAATAGCATTTACAGAAACATCTCTTCGTGTATATATGGGAGGGTTAATGTTATTTGGTATACAGGTTGCTTGCCAGATGACATTTACATCTATTGGAAATGCAAAGGGATCTATAATGGTAGCGGTTATGAGAAAATTTGTACTTCTAATACCGCTAATATATATTATGCCTAGATTTTTAGAAAATAAAACTATGGCTGTATATATGGCAGAACCAATAGCTGATATACTAGCTGTGTTATTTACTAGTATATTATTTATATTCCAATTTAAAAAAATACTTAGAGATATGTAATAAATTATAAAATAAAGAACCTATAGACCAATTAAAAGGTCTATAGGTTTTTATTTACTGAAGGTATTTATCTTGTAAAGTTTGGATATCCTCATCTGAAAGTCCTAATTCTTGTTTTACGTATTCTGTAGGAGAGCCATATTTTTCATCTAATTCTGCAAGAGCTTTTTCCATGAAACTTCTGTCTACTCCAGTTAATTTTCCAACTCCATCTATCTCATCTTGTTTGTCAGTTAATTTTTTTGCTTCTCCTTGCATATATGAAATTCTATCTGCTAGGAATTCATTAGTTAATTCAAAATCATCTAAAACAGTTTCTCTATCTACACCTAAAACACTTAATAATAGTGCAGATGCAGAGCCAGCACGGTCTTTACCACCAGTACAATGCCATAGGATAGCTTTGTCGGCATCCTGTTCTAAGAGTATCTGGAAAAATTGAGCAAATCCTTTTTGAGCAGTTTCATCATTAAGTACAGAACTGTACATATCATCACTTAACACGCCATTACGATACATTTCTAATAAACTTTCCGCTGGGTTATCATAAACTTTAGTAGTTGCCTTAGTTGTGTTGTTATCTACATTTTCATTTAATATCTTAACCTGTTCATTTTTCACACCTTCTATTTCTGGATCAGGTTCTTTACCTATTTCATCAGTTGTTCTAAAATCAACCACAGTAGATAAATTTAAGTCTTTTAATTTCTGTATATCAGAATCAGTTGCTTCGGCTAGTTTTCCACTTCTTATTAACTTATCCATTACTACTTTTTTACCAGATTCTGTAACATACCCACCAAGCTGTCTAGCATTTGATACTTTTTCAAGTCCTATTGACTGTTTTTCTAAAGAAACATCATTAGAAGGCTTTGTTTCTTCTTTGTTTTCGTCCTGAGTTTGAGTTGCTTCAGTCTTTGAATTGTTAGACTCTGTATTATTAGATTGACATCCAGTTAAAACTCCTATACCTATAATCCCAACTAATCCCAAACTAATTATTTTTTTTGCAAATTTCATAAATTAAATTCTCCTTTTCAAAATTTATTAATAATATTTATAAATTCAAATACTATTAAAACAAAATAATATTATAATAAGGTTAAAATAATTTTAAAATGAAATTAATTATTTTAAAATATAATAAAATAAGTAAAATATGTTATAAAAAAACGTTTACCTAGATAAAAATAAATGAGATAATAAAAAAAAGAGATGAGTTCGGGGGGATTGGTATGCTTAAGATAGGATTACTTATCATTGGACTAGGAATTTTTATAATAGCTATGTCTAGCAGTAGATACAGCAAAAGTGAAAAGGACTCTAGGAAAGTTGGAGCTGCTATTACGGTATTTGGAATAGTATTTCTTGCAACTGGACTAGATAGTTCTGGAAGGGCAAGTTTTGCACTTATTGGAATAACTTTTGGTGGATTTATGGTATATGCTGGTGTAGAGGAGATAAAAACTATATTAAAATGTAATCAAGCCGTTGATGCAAAATTAGAAGGATTTATAGAGAAAACCGGAAGAAGTAGTATTTACTTCCCTATAATGAGCTTTAATTACAATGGTAGAAAATACAAGATAAAATCAGATAATTCTATGTATGAAGGAGCTATGAAATTATATCAAGATAGTGAAATTCATACTGTTTATATAAACCCAAGTGATCCAAGTCAAATGAGATACAATAGAAAACCATCAATATACATATACACAGGATTTATACTTGGATTGATATTTTTAATAATGGGGATAAAAGTTTTGATAACTGGTACAATTTAGAATAAAAAAGAAAAGGAGCGTTGATATTATGGCTGTGATAGGTATAGATTTAGGAACTACAAATAGTATAGCTGTTGTTTTTAGAAATGGAGAAGTAGAGATGATACCTAATTCATTTGGCGAATATCTAACTCCGAGTGTAGTTACAATAGAAAACAACGAGCTTATAGTTGGGAAAATAGCTAAACAAAAGTTAGTTACAAATCCAGAAAATACAACGTCTCTTTTTAAAAGAGATATGGGTACTAACAAAACAATAAAGCTTGGTAAAAATAAATATCTTCCACAGGAATTATCTGCATTAGTACTGAAACAACTGATAAATGATGCAGAAAAATATCTAAATGAAAAAGTAGAAGAAGTTGTTATAAGTGTACCTGCGTATTTCAATGCAAAGCAGAGAAGGGCTACAAAACTAGCAGGAGAAATTATAGGAGTAAAGGTTGATAGGTTAATAAATGAGCCATCTGCAGCAGCTATTGCCTGCCACGAAGATGAATTTGAAACATTTGTAGTATTTGACTTTGGAGGAGGAACTCTAGATGTTTCTGTTGTAGATTGTTTTGAAAATGTAGTCAGTATATGCTCGATAGCTGGAAATAATCAATTAGGTGGAATTGATTTTGATAAAGCAATTGCAATGCATTTTTGTCAACAAAATAAAATTGACTACAATTCTCTTTTAAGAGCAGAAAAAGAAAGTTTATTCTTAGCAGCTGAAAGAGCGAAAATAGCATTACAAGATAATGAAGAAGCAACTATGAGCCTATCTATAAGAGGAAAATTATATTCAGTGAAAATTACAAATGAAATACTATCTCTAATATCTAAACCTATTTTAGATGAGATAAGAGAGGTTATAAGAAGGGCTGTAAAAGACAGTGGATTTGTCCCTTCTGATATAGATAGAATGATAATGGTAGGTGGATCTAGCTATATGCCTATAGTTAGAGATTATTTAGAAAAATTATTGAAAATACCAGTTGAGTCAGCTGAAGATATAGACTATATGGTTGCTATGGGACTTGGAAAATATCTAGGAATAAAACAAAGATGTAGTGAAGTAAAAGATTTAGTCGTTACAGATATTTGTCCATTTTCACTTAGTACACCTATTGTAAATGAATCTGATTCAAGTAAACCTTTAGCAAAAGTTATAATACCTAAAAATACAGTATTGCCTTCAAGTAGAACTGTAACTCTTCAAGCATATAGAAGAGGTCAAAATAATATAAGTATATCTGTTTATCAAGGAGAAGAAATGTACGAAAATGACAATATTCTTCTTGGGCATACAAAGGTAAAAATACCTAGAAATTATAAAGAAAATGAGCAGTTCAATATAACATATTCATACGATATAAATAGTATGCTATATGTAGAAGTAGAAATAATATCAACAGGTGAAAAAAGTGTATTTATAATAGGGGATGATAAAAAACTAGAGTCTATAAAAGAGGGTAACCAGTTAAATGCTATTAAGGAGATATCTATAAAATTAAATAGCAATCCAGAGTATGAAGCATGTATTGAAAGAGCAATGAGAATATATAAAGAATTATCTCCAGAATTGAAACGTATGCTTCAAGAAAGAATGGAATCTCTTGAAATTATGTACAAAGATTGTGTAAATAATATACAGAAAAAGAGAGAAATTGTAGAAGAAATGGATAGGTTATTAGATGTATTTGATAGTATTTCAGAGTTTAATGAATCAGATATATTTTCCGATTTTGGAATAGATGACAATAGTATTGAAGATAAGGATATAGAGGAAAAAGATATTAAAGAGAAAGATATTAAAATAATAGATGGTACAGGAGGTCGCTTGTCGTGATAGAGAGTATTTGGGATATTTTGGGGATAGATCCGACAACTGACAAGAAAAAAATTAAAAAGGCTTATGCTGAAAAAACAAAGGTATATCATCCTGAGGATTATCCGGAAGAATTTAAAATAGTTCAAGAGGCGTATCAATGGGCTATGAAATATGCTAGTAAATCTGTGTTAGATGATGAGGATCTAGAAATTGGTATAAATACAAATAAAAGTACTGATGAAGTTATTGAAGTTAATAAGAAAGAAGAAAATAAGTCTATAGAGATTGACTATTCAAATTTAGAAGAAGAAGATTTTAAAATAAAAGATAATCGTAAAGAAAAAACTAATAAAAAATCTGAAACAAATAGTTCTAATAATAAAAAATCAAAAGACGGAGAAATCTTTAATGAGATATATAACGAAAGAACTAGAGATGATGAAGTAGATCAGATGATGTATTTCTTGGATTATATAGAAAAGAAAATTCCTAAAAAAATAAATATGGAAATGTTTAAATTGATTTTATCAAACTCATATATAAAATCATATCTAGAGCATCCTGATTTTAAAACTAGATTTGAGGAAATAATGGTAAATAAATCTTATGCTGATACACTATACACAGAAAAGAAAATGTCTGAAATAGCTAGAAAATACAATCTATACAAGGTTGCAAGAGCTATAGATAAAGATACAAAGCGGAGATATATAGTTGGAATTAGGACGCCGGTATTTATGTTGGGTATAGCGGTGGCTGTATCTGGGATGTTTTTAAAAGTAGAGAGTAAAAAAGCAGAAAAAGCAGAGCAAATATCAAATAGTATAAATCAGAGTATAGAAAAAAGTGGTGAAACAGTACATAAGATAAGAGAATCTATGCTGAATACATCATTGATTGTAAATAAAGATTTTATTAATGGATATGATGTAACTGTAGATGAAGAAGATGGATACTATTCTATATTAGATAAAGACAAAAATACTATTTTAGGCAATGTAAGCAGGGTAGAGTTTACAATGTCAAATTTAATAATAGCATATCAAGCTGGGGAGTACAGCATAATTAATACAAGCAATGGGAATATAGCAAAAACAAAATACGCAGATATAAAATCAGCGGATATAATTAAAGATAATGATAAAAAATATGGAATAGTTGGTATGGAAAAGGATAAAACTTGGTATATAATCGACGAAAATGGAAATAAAGTACAAAAGATTAGTGGAGAACCTAATGTTGGAAAAATAAATGTCGAAATAAAAGATGGAAAAACTAGTTTTGTGAGTGAAAAGTAAATAAGTTAATTTAGTGAGATAACTATAAATTGGAAAAATCTATAGTTATCTCTTTTTTTATAGAAAAATGTTTATGGGTATAAAGAGAGGGTATAAGTTAAATATAATCGAAACAGTATATTTTAATATATTTGTTTAAATAAGGGGGGAGAAGTATGATTCAGGTAATATTAATTGTCTTCGTTGCAATGCTTATTTATTCATTTATGAAATCAAAAAGAGAGGCAAGTATAATACAAGCGCAAAGAGATGCATTAAATGAAAAGAAAAACAAGGCTATAGAAAGCTTAAATATCAAAGAAAAAGTGTCTACTATAGACAAAGAAGATAGAGTGTTTATATTCACAGAGGATAATGAAGTATATGTATATAACTCAAAAGATGAGTCAGTTGAAAAGCTAGAAGATATAAAGAAGATACTTTCAAAAAGAAGATATGAAAGTGTGCAATCTGGTTGAGCCACTTGTACACAGCTACGGGGCGTAGTTTTAGCAATAAAATTATCAAATAGCGAATATAAAAGCGAATTTGAGCCAAGTGAAGTAAAAAATGTTGAAAGATTTGAGGAATTAGTTCAGCAGGAATTAGGAATTTAATTCTTGAAATCAGATAAATTAACAAGATTGAAAATGCAAAATAGCATTAAATAATATATAAATTAAAAACTTATAAAAACCTTATTGTCAAACACATATGAATTAGTTTCGTATGTGTTTCTTTTTTTTGAGATTGTTGTAATATTTTTTGAATGATATAATAAAATCATAATAAAAATAGTACAAGAAAAGAGGATTTAATTATGAAAATTGCTTTAGATGAAGTGGAATCACTTTTAAATATGATAGAAAAAATAGAAATACACGAAGAACGAAAATTAATAAGAGTTGGAGCAGGAATAAAAGTTCTTTATCGTGGATATAAAGAAGGCAGCAAAGATAAAACTTTTTTAGATGATGCTAGAGTAGATCTATTTTTAATATACGAAGAAGATGGAGAAGAGTACTTAACTAAGCTTACTCAGAAAGTTGGATACAGCACAATAAAATACACAAATAGTGCTTTTAAAGTCGATGATTTATACGATGCGACAATAACAATTGATGATACTGAAAAATGGCGGTTAAATAAACAGATTAAGGACTTTATAGAAGAATTTAAAGAGAAAAATTTCTTCAGTAGGGTTAGATATTTTACAGACAAAAATAGTGTAAATATGCTTGTTCAGGATATTTCTAAACTAAAGGAAATGACAATGTTTAGTAGATATACTGGTGAAGATATGACAAAAATAGAGTATATGACTAACTTTATGTATTATATAGAAAAAGAATTTAATGGTGTGAAAACTAGCGATATAGATAAGTATAAAATGGAAGAATTTGAAAATATGGACTTTATAGGATGGCTTATAAAATCTGGAGAAATGGGAGATTACCTAGAATGGAGAAGTGAAAAAACTGATTTAGGTGGATGTATAATTCAGGTGGATGAAGGTACGATAAATCCTAAAGTATTTGAAAAAATGCTTGAAAATGAAAATATAAGAGAATTAAATATAAAATTTAGACGATAGTGTTTAGATAATTAGCGTATATTAATGGGGGAAGATTATGATAAAAATAGAAATTCCAGGAAGAGGAGATTATGAAATAGAAAATGCTGTATTTGATTACAATGGTACAGTTGCTGTAAATGGAGAGATGAGTGAAAATACTCAAGAAAATTTAAAAAAACTTAGTGAGTTTGTAGATATTTATATATTAACAGCTGATACCTATGGTACTGTTAAGAAAAAATGTGAAAAACTTCCTGTATCGGTTGAAGTATTTCCAACTCACGATGCAGCAGATTACAAAGAAAAAATAGTAAGCTCTCTTTCAGGACAGAGTATATGCTTTGGAAATGGATACAATGATATAAAAATGTTTGATGTTGCAGATTTATCAATATGCATAATAGAAGGAGAAGGATGTGCAGGAAAATTATTATCACATAGTGATATAATTGTAAAATCTATTGATGATGCATTTGAATTAGTATTCAATACAAATAGAATAAAAGCAACTCTAAGAGGATAACTGATTAAAGTAATACATAATGGGTATTAATATAATATACAAATAATTAAATGCAATATAATTAAGTTTTAATGATAAAAATGAATAGAAAATTTGTAAACTAAACAAATATTAAAAAATATTTTAAAAATTATTGATTATATTGCAAAAAAAGTTTTTTAGTGTTATCATAATATTAATAAAAGAATTTTTAGTAAATTTAGAAAAGTTATTCTAGATTTTTGAAAGGAAGATGTGTTATGGCTAAAAAGAAAATATTAGTACCAATAGACGGAACTGAAAGAAGTATGCATTCTCTAGAGTTTATAAAAGGAATATTTGACAAAGATTCTGTAGATATCGAGGTAATGAATGTCAAAGAACTAGTATTTATAGATGGCATATCACTATCTGAAGAAATTAAAAATTCTGAAGCATTAGGTAGAAAAATTCTAGATAAAGCAGAAGAAATAATGGAAGGATACAATGTTAGTGTATACTTCACATTTGGATATCCAGGTGATGAAATAATTAGAAAAGCAAAAGAAGACGATATAGACATAATTGTTATGACTAAATCAACTAAGAAGGGACTAACTAGAATGATAGGATCTGTTACAGCAAGTGTTGTAAAACAGGCTAAATGTATAGTTATGATAGTTCCAGAATAGGATATGAGAATATTAAATTAAGTGTAATATAGTAAATTTAACCCCATATTTTTAATATGGGGTTTCTATAAATTTAAAATAAAAAATAAGGGGGTTTTACAATGGAATTAAAAGGAAGTAGAACTGAACAGAACTTATTAACTGCATTTGCAGGAGAATCACAGGCAAGAAACAAATACGATTACTTTGCATCAAAAGCAAAAAAAGAAGGTTACAACGAAATAGGTGCAATCTTTGCTGAAACTGCAGGTAATGAAAAAGAACACGCAAAAATATGGTTTAAATTATTAAATGGAATAAATTCAACTGAAGAAAACTTAAAAGCAGCTGCAGCAGGTGAAAACTACGAATGGACAGATATGTACGCAGGATTTGCTAAAGTAGCTAAAGAAGAAGGATTTGATCATATAGCATACTTATTTGAAGAAGTAGCTAAAATAGAAAAAGAACATGAAGAAAGATATCTTACTCTATTAAAGAACTGCGAAGAAGAAAAAATATTTGAAAAAGACGCAGAAGTTACAGCTTGGGTATGTACTAACTGTGGACATATACACTTTGGTAAAAAAGCTCCAGAAATGTGTCCAGTATGTGAACATCCAAAAGGATACTTCAAAGTTAAAGATGAATCTTACAAATAAGATTATCTAAGGTAAAATTTTGGTAAAATAATTAAGATTAAAAAACGGGCTATTACATTAACTAAATTTAATGTGATAGCCCGTTTATAATTATCTTACAAATTATATTTCTGTATCGTCAAATCTTACTTTTATTTTGAATCCCAATTTACTTTCTACATCTTCAAGTACTTTTGTATTTTTATCTGTTACAAATGCACAAGTATCTCCATTTTCTCCTGCACGTCCAGTTCTTCCTATTCTATGTATGTAGTCCTCTGCAGTTTCTGGAAAATCATAGTTGTATATATGTGTAACCCCAGTTATATCAAGTCCTCTAGATGCTACATCTGTAGCTATTAGATACTGAGTTTTCATATTTCTGAAGTTCTTCATAATTCTTTCTCTCTTTGCCTGAGAAATATCGCTGTGTATTTTTTCGCAGTTATATCCTCTTGCACCCATATCTTCCTCTAATTTATCAGCTCTTCTTTTAGTTCTACAGAAGATTATAGCCATAAAAGGATTGTCTTCATCTAAAACTTTGCATAAACTGTCGAACTTTCTTCTATCTGTAGTTTTTACAATAGATTGGTTTATTTTTTCTAATGTTACTTCCTGATTTTTTATTTCTATAAAAGCTGGGTCATTTGTATATCTATAGGCAAGTTTTTTAACCTGTGAATCCATAGTTGCGGAGAAGAAAAGAGATTGTCTTTTCTTGTTTGTTTCTTTAAGAATTGCATCTATTTCATTTTTAAATCCCATAAGAAGCATCTGATCTGCTTCATCTAATATGAATACATCTAGATTTTTTAAACTTATTGTTTTTCTATCTAAATGGTCTAAAAGTCTACCAGGTGTAGCTATTACTAAATGAATGTTTCCTTTTAGTTTGTTTACCTGAGATTTTATATCCTTTCCACCGTAAGCAGATAATATATTTAATCCTAGTGGTTCTGCTAGTTTTTCAGCTTCATTAGAAATCTGAAGTGCAAGCTCTCTTGTAGGCGTTAGTATAAGTGCAGAAACATCCTTTTTATTTTTGTTTATTCTTTCAAGTGTAGGAATTAAGAATGCAAGAGTCTTACCTGTTCCTGTCTGTGACTGAGCAATGACATCTCTTCCTTCTTTTATTATTCCAATACATTCCTCTTGGACTGGAGTAGGTTTTGTTATTCCTGATTTTTTTAGAATATCTATAATCTCGTCTTTTATGTTTAAATCTTTAAATTCCATAATTGATTTCCTTTCAAATTAAATTTGTTTAATAAAATTTTAATAAATTAAAAATTACTTACTAAGCATTATAGATTATTATAACACGAAAAGAGTGGATTTAATTGAAATGAGATAAAAAATGAATAGTTGCAATAAAATTATTTGATTAAATGTGAAAATAATATTCTAATACTGCGTTAAATTTGGATAAATTATGTAAAATAAGCTGATAAATTATTAAAAATTAATAACAAATTGCAATTAGAAACGTCGTATTTGTCAAAAAAAGGCTTAAAATTTGATTTTTAGACAAAAAAATGCAAGAAATTAAAAATAAAATTCAAAAAGGTATTGATTTATTTTTATTAAAGGACTATTATATATCCAAGAGATAAATGCAAGATTAAAAAAATAAATTGCATAATTCAAAAAAGTTATAAATTAGTGTAAAATCTAAAAAATAAATCAATGCACTAAAAAGGGAATTTGTTAGGGAAAATAAAAAAGGAATTTAGTTTAAAATTTAGGAGGTATTAAAAATGTGTGTAATTGATAAGTTAAGAAATAGAGAGATAAAGATAGTGGATACAACACTTAGAGACGGTGAACAGACAGCAGGAGTTGTTTTTGCAAATAATGAAAAGATAACAATAGCACAGATGCTTAATGATTTAGGCGTTGACCAGCTTGAAGTAGGAATACCTGCAATGGGTGGCGACGAAAAAGATGCAATCAAAAGAATATGCAAGAGAAATTTAAAATCAAGCATAATGGCTTGGAACAGAGCAGTTATTGGTGATATAGAACAGTCTATAGATTGTGGTGTTGATGCTGTAGCAATCTCTATTTCAGTATCAGACATACACATTCAGAATAAACTAAGAACTTCAAGAGAATGGGTTATAGAAAATATGGTAAAATCTGTTGAATACGCTAAGAAAAACGGACTTTACGTATCTATAAACGGTGAAGATGCTTCTAGAGCAGACGATGATTTCTTAATACAGTTTATAGAAGCTGGTAAACGGGCTGGAGCAGATAGATTTAGATTCTGTGATACAGTTGGAGTTATGGATCCATTTACAATAAGAAATAAAATAGAAAAAATTCATAAAGCAACTAATTTTGATATAGAAATGCATACTCACAACGATTTCGGTATGGCTACAGCAAATGCAATAGCAGGTGCTATAGGTGGAGCAAATCATATAGGTGTTACAGTGAATGGGCTTGGAGAAAGAGCTGGAAATGCTGCATTAGAAGAAGTACTAATGGCATTAAAACATGTTTTCAAATACGATATGGACATAGATACTAAAAAATTCAAAGAGTTATCAGAATATGTATCAAATGCATCAGGAAGAGAATTACCTGCTTGGAAGGCAATAGTTGGAAGCAATATGTTCAAACATGAATCTGGAATACATGCAGATGGAGCATTAAAAGATCCTAAAAACTATGAAGCTTTCGAACCAGAAGAAGTCGGACTACAGAGACAGATAGTTATAGGAAAACATTCAGGAAAAGCAGCTGTAATAAATAAATTCCATGAATACGATATAGAATTATCTCCAGAAATGGCTTCAAAAGTATTAGAAGAAATAAGATCAGTATCAGTTAGAATGAAGAGATCTTTATTCGACAAGGAAATAGTAGGAATATACTACGATTTATTAGCTGACGAAGAAAATGCTTAAGTAGAAAATAAATTCAATAATTAGAAAATAGATTAAGAGGGTGAAAAAATGGGAGAAAATCTCGTATATAAAATATTAAAAAAACATTTAGTAGATGGAGAACTTAAAGCAGGAAATACTATAAGTATTAAAATAGATAACACACTTACACAGGATTCAACAGGAACAATGGCATATCTTCAGCTTGAAGCAATGGGAATAAAAAAAGTTAAGACAGAAAAAAGTGTGGCATTTATAGACCACAATATGCTTCAGCAGGGATTTGAAAATGCAGATGACCACAGATATATACAGACTGCGGCAGATAAATACGGGATATATTTTTCAAGACCTGGAAATGGAATATGCCATCAGGTATATCTTGAAAGATTTTCTAAACCAGGAAATACTTTACTAGGATCAGATAGCCATACGCCAACAGCAGGTGGTGTTGGTATGATAGCTATAGGTGCAGGAGGACTTGATGTGGCACTTGCAATGGCAGGAAAGGCATATAGTATAAAAGCACCTGAAGTAGTAAAAGTAAACTTAGTAGGAAAATTAAACAATATGGTAGCTTCAAAAGATATCATATTAGAAGTATTAAGACGTGAAACTGTAAAAGGTGGAGTTGGAAAAGTATATGAATACGGTGGAGAAGGACTAAAATATCTTTCTGTACCACAGAGAGCGACAATAACAAATATGGGTGCAGAGCTTGGTGCCACAACATCTATATTCCCAAGTGATGAAAAAACTTTAGAATTCTTTAAAGCACAGGGAAGAGAAGATGAATGGATGGAATTAAAACCAGATGCAGATGCTGTATACGATAGAGTAATAGATATCAATTTAAATGAATTAGTTCCAATGGCAGCAAAACCTCACAGCCCAGACAATGTAGACACAATAAAAAATATAGGCAAAATAAAAATAAATCAGGTAGCTATAGGAAGTTGTACAAACTCTTCTTATGAAGATTTAATGAAAGTAGCTCAGATACTAAAAGGAAAGAAAGTTCATAAAGATGTTAGCTTAGTAATTGCACCTGGATCAAGACAAGTTATGGAAATGATATCAAGAAATGGAGCTTTAGCAGATATTATATCTTCTGGAGCGAGAATACTTGAAAATTCATGTGGACCATGTATAGGTATGGGACAGTCTCCAGGAACAGATGCAGTATCTTTAAGAACATTCAATAGAAACTTCTACGGAAGAAGTGGAACACTATCAGCTAAAGTATATTTAGTTAGCCCTGAAACAGCTGCTGTAAGTGCAATAACTGGTGTACTTACAGATCCTATGGAAATGCCAGTTGATTTTGAAAATCTATCAGTAGACAGATTTATAACTGACGACAGTATGATAATCAAACCAGCAGAAGATGGAGATAAGGTAGAAGTGGAAAGAGGTCCAAATATAAAACCATTCCCATTAAATACAGAACTTACTGAATTTGTATCAGGAAAGGCAGTTTTAAAAGTAGGAGATAATATAACTACAGACCATATAATGCCATCAAATGCAAAATTATTACCATACAGAAGTAATATTCCATATCTTTCTAGATTCTGCTTCAGCACAATAGATGAAGATTTTCCAAAGAGAGCTGAGGAAAATGGCGGTGGATTTATAGTAGGTGGAGATAACTACGGACAGGGATCTAGTAGAGAACACGCAGCACTTGCACCACTTTATCTAGGAATAAAAGGCGTAATAGTTAAGAGCTTTGCAAGAATACACAAAGCAAATCTTATAAACAGTGGAATAATACCTATGGTATTTGAAAATCCAGATGATTACGACAGAATAGACCAGATGGATGAACTTGTAATAGATGACGCTATAAATAAAGTAGAAAGCGGAAAAATAACAGTTAAGGATGTTACAAAAGGATTTGAATTTGATGTAATAGTTGAATTATCAGATTCAGATGTAGAAGTAATAAAAGCTGGTGGAAAATTAAATTACACAAAAAAGACAGCTAATTAAAATATATTATGATTGGGAAGTGAAGCTAATGTATAAAATAACACTTATACCTGGGGACGGAATAGGACCTGAGGTAACTGCAGCTATGAAAAAAGTAGTAGCAAAAGCAGGAGTAGAAATAGATTGGGAAGAAGTAAAAGCTGGTATGGAGGTAATAGATGAATACAATACTCCTCTACCAGAATATGTAATAGATAGCATAAAGAAAAATAAAATTGCTATAAAGGGGCCTATAACAACTCCTGTTGGAAAAGGATTCAGAAGTGTAAATGTTGCACTTAGAAAAACACTAGACCTTTATGCAAATGTAAGACCTGTAAAAAGTTTTAAAGGAATAAAAAATAGATATGAAGATGTGGATTTAGTTATAGTGAGAGAAAATACAGAAGGTTGCTACACAGGAATAGAACACAAAATAGGTGACTATGGTGCAGAAACAATAAAAATAATAACAAGACCAGCATGCGAAAGAATAGTAGACTTTGCTGTAGATTATGCTAAGAAAAATGACAGAAAAAAAATAACTGGCGTTCATAAAGCAAATATAATGAAATTAACTGATGGATTATTCTTAGATGTATATAGAGAAAAAGTAGAGGGACTAGATATTGAAGCAGATGATCTGATAGTAGATGCAGCTGCGATGAATTTAGTTTTAAATCCAGAAAAATACGACGTAATGGTTATGCCAAACCTTTATGGAGATATACTTTCAGACTTATGTTCAGGACTTGTTGGAGGACTTGGATTAATACCTAGTGCAAATATAGGTAAAGACTATGCTGTATTTGAGGCTGTACATGGAAGTGCACCTCAGATAGTAGGTCAGAATATAGCGAATCCAACAGCAATAATACAGTCTGCAGTTATGATGCTTAGATACATAGGAGAAAATGATGCAGCAGATAGAATCACAAATGCTTTAGAAAAAGTATTTGAAGACGGAACAGTTTTAACTGTTGATTTAGGCGGAGATGCAAGCACAGACAAATTCGCCGATGAAATTTGCAAATATCTTTAATAAACTAAATTCCCTATATTGAAGGAGTTATTACAATTATTGTAGTGACTTCTTTTTTGTATTTATAATTACAACGATTTTAAGTATAGCTATACAAAAAGTTGGTACTCCAGAGTAAAAAAATTGTTATTTTTTTAATTAAAGTTATTTTTTATAAATATATATGAAAAAATTTTAATTACAGTATAATGTAATTAAGGAAATAAAATATTTCAAAAATGAAGGGGGTATTTTTTGTGATAGATTTCGTAAAAACTAGAAGAAGTTGTAGAAAGTATTCTGATCTTCCAGTGCCAGAGGATAAACTTAAAAAAGTTTTAAAGGCTGGACTTTTAGCTCCATCAGGAAGATCTAAAAAACCTTGGGAATTTGTAGTTACTACAGATTCAAAAAAATTAGAATTATTATCTAACTGTAGAACAAAGGGTGGAGGATTTTTCCTAAAGGATGCTCCGGTAGCAATTGTTATAGCTGCAGATCCAGAATTAACTGATGTTTGGACTGAAGACTGCTCGATAGCAGCATCTTATATGCAGCTTGAAGCTCATAGTTTAGGGCTTGCTACTTGTTGGGTACAGGTAAGACAGAGAGCTCATGATGAAAATCAGACAGCTGAGGAATATATAAAAAATGTTATGGAAATACCAGAAAACTACAAAGTACAGTGCATATTAGGTCTTGGATATTCAAATGAGGACAAAGAATCATACACAGATGCAGATGTAGTTTGGGAAAAAGTTCATTTTGAAAAATTTTAATACGGAAATAGAAAAAGAGTCTAATTTAGGCTCTTTTTTTGTTGCAATTTTAAGCAAAAATTTTACAAAAAATATATTTATTGTAGTAGAATAGAAAAGTAAAGATTTATATAGAAAAAAACTAATAGAAAGAAAAATACAATAGAAAAAACAAATACTATCATAAAAAATATAGTGTTATACTGATTTGTATAGAAAAAATAATTTAAGATATTGATTAAAAAAATAATTGTAAATATATAAATCCAAAAAGGAGGATTGTCTATGAGGCTAAAAATAAAAAACTGTAGCCTTTTATGTAATCAAGGAACAGCACCTTATAATGAAGATGCAGCTGGTATAACACCTTTTGGAGTATGGGTACTTGACGGAGCAACTGGACTTAATGGGAAGAATATAGTATCTGATGAGAGTGATGCAAGATGGTACTCTCAGTGGTGGAATAACTTTTTACATGAAAATATATACAGAAGTGATTCATTAAAAGAAATTATGTTAGATGGAATAAGAAGTATAAAGGAAGAGTATAATGAGCTTGTAGAGGGAAAAGATGTAAAAAAATTAGATTTACCATCTAGCTCTATAGCTATAGTAAAATTTAGAGATGATATGATAGAGTATTTTCTTTTAGGAGATTGCTCTTTCTTCTATAATGATGGAGAAAAAAAAATTATAAAAGATAGAAGCATATGTCATCTTGATGATAAAGTATACGATGAAATGATTAGAATACCTAACTTAGAAAAGCTTTCATTTAATGAAATAAAAGCTAGAGTTATGAACACTATAATAGATAATAGAATGAAGAAAAATACTAAAGATGGATATTGGATTTTAGATTTTAGTGAGGAAGCAATAGAAAATTCTATACATGGATATATTCAGGTAGAAGATGAGATGAAAATAATGCTTGCTAGTGATGGATTTACATGTGCATCTGATAGATATGGTATTTTAAAAGAGGATGAATTAATATATATAGCTGAAAAAATGGGAATAGAGTATATTTTTAATCAGGTGAGAGAATTTGAGGAAGACGACTACAAGGCAATAAAAATGCCAAGATTTAAGGTTATGGACGACTCAACAGCTGTATATGTAGAGCTTTATAATAAAAAAGAAAAGTAATTATATAGAGAAGGAAAGGATTAGAAATGAGAATATTACACATAACTACCCAAAAACCTAACAGTACAGGAAGCGGAATATATATGTGTGGAATGATAAAGGGGTTTGAAAAATTAGGATATGAGCAATCTGTTATAGCTGGAATTGATGTAGATGACAGCATAAAAGAATTAGAAGAACATTTTGGAGCGACAAAATTTTATCCAGTTGTATATAATACAAATGAGTTGGATTTTAATGTTGTTGGAATGAGCGACTCTATGCCTTATAAGAGCACTAGATATAGAGATATGAATGACGAAATGGTGGAGAAATTAAAAAAAGCATTTGAAAAGCAGATAAATAAAGCATTGGAAGAATTTAAGCCTAATATAATAATCTGTCATCATTTATATCTACTTACTGCATTTGTAAGAGAAGTTGTAAAAGAAAAAGATATAAAAATTGCTGCAGTATGCCATGGAACTTGCTTAAGACAGTTAAAAACTATACCATTAGAAAGAGATTATATAAAAGAAAATATAAGAAATCTAGATATGTTATTTGCACTTCATGAAGAACAGAAGAGAGATATAATGTCTGTATTTAATGTTGGAGAAGAAAAAGTAAAAGTAATTGGAAGTGGATTTAACGATAATATTTTCAAGAATAAAAACTATGAAGTTGAAAGAGATTATATTGAATTGGTATTTGCTGGAAAAATATGTAAATCAAAAGGACTTATACCGTTTATAGATTGTTTAGATAGACTAGATTACAAAGATGATTTCATCAAAGTTAGACTTGCAGGTACTGGAAGCGATAAAGAATCTTATGACGAAATTGTAGAAAAAGCTAAAGAAAGTAGATTTGATATAAAATTTTTAGGAAAATTAAATCAGGATGATTTAAGTGAGGAATTCAACAAAGCAGATATATTTGTATTACCTTCATTCTACGAGGGGCTACCTGTTGTTGTACTAGAAGCTATGGCATGTGGGACAGATGTTGTAGTTACTGATATACCAGGTGTTAAAGAGTGGATTGGAGAAAAAATAAATACATCTGGAAAAATAAAATACGTTGAACTTCCAAAAATGAAATCTGTTGGTGTACCAGCAGACGAAGCTATAGAGCCATTTGAAGAAAGATTATCTGATGCACTAGATCAGATGATAAAAGAAAATCTAGATACTACAAATCATAAAAGATTTATAGATATGTCAGAAAAAACTTGGGATGGACTTGCTAAAAGAATGGAAGAAATGATAATAAAAACAAAATAGTATAACGTTTACAAATAAAATTTTAAGTTTGTTCAATATGTGGTACAATTAAGTTAAATAAGAAACTAAAACTGACTTAAAACAGATTGGAGTGATGAGTTATGAAATGGAAAGACTATGCTGAGGATATAAAACTGTTTGAAGAAATAGATAAAACAGTTAAACCACTTACAGAGGAACAGAAAAATAAGAATATAAAAACATTAATTACTTATTTTGCATCTGATGTACCAGCAAAAGTGTATAGCTCAAAAGTTGAACTAGAACCGATAGAAAAATTAAAAGCATTATTAGCAGCTTATCCGGTTAAAAAAATTACTCCGGAAATACTAGCTATGCTTGAAAATATTCTTCTTATAGAAAATGATGTTGAAAATGCAGTTGATGCGAATTCAATAGAAGAAAAAGAAGATAGAATAGCTGTTTGGAAAGGTGATATAACTAAAATAAAAGCTGATGCGGTTGTAAATGATGCAAATAGTTCATTATTAGGAAATAGACAACCATTCCATAAGGGAGTAGATAGTAAAATTCATGCAGCAGCAGGACCAAGACTTAGAGAAGACTGCAATACAATAATAGAAAAACAGGGACATATTGAATATGCAGGAGATGCTAAAATAACTAGAGCATACTGCCTACCTTCAAAATACGTTGTTCATACTGTAGGACCTGTTGTTTTAGGTGGAAATCCTAGTAAAGAGCATGAAAAGCAGTTGCTTCACTGTTATAAATCAGTTCTAAATACTGTAAAAGATATAGATGATATAAAAACAATAGTATTTTGTGGTATATCTACAGGATCTTCAGGATATCCAAAGAAAGAGGCTGCACAGCTTGCAGTTGATAGAGTTAGAATTTGGTTAAAAGAAAATCCTGAAAAAGATATAAAAGTAATATTTAATGTATATGATGATGAAGAAATGGAAAAATATCTAAAAGCGTTAGAAAGATAGTTTTTATATTAAAAGTAATATTATTTAAAAACAAGAGAGTGTTATTAATTAAAAATAATATTAAAACTGAAATATAATTGAATTAGATTAAATTTAGGGCAGTATGATTTTCGTACTGCCTTTTATTTTGAGGTGAGATAATATGAAATTTGTAGAAAGTCCGTTTTGTTTTGATGGTAAATTAAAAACTTGTATAGTAGATGGAAGAATTACAGAAGAATTAGAAAAAAATTTATTGGATAGAGATGTTAGAATAATAAAAACACCAAAGTGCAATGATGTTTACGATGCTATATCATATCATCCAGATATTCAGTTTTTTAATTGTGGAAACGGAAAAATAATAGTTGCACCAAATTTATATGAGGAATATGTTGAGATTTTAAATAATTTTTACTCATCAGAAGAAGGATATGAAATAAAAAATAATAAAATTGATTTGATAAAAGGGGAGAAACATCTAAGTAAAAGATATCCATACGATATCGCTTATAATGTCTGTATTGTAGGGAAATACGCGCTCCATAATTTTGAATATACAGATAAAGAAGTATTAAAATATTTAGATGAAAATGAGTTTGAGAGAATAAACATAAAACAAGGATATTCTAAATGTTCTATATGCGTTGTTGATGATAAATCAATAATAACTGCTGATAAAGGTATAGTAGACAGTATAGAAAAAAGTGGAGCTGATATAGATTATCTGCTTATAGAACAAGGAAATATAGATCTGTTTGATATGAATTTTGGATTTATTGGAGGTTGTACAGGGATATTATCAGATTCAGAAGTTGGATTTTTAGGGAAGGTAGAAAATCATCCGGATTTTGAAAAGATTAAAGAGTTTTTAAATAAATATGGAAAAAGATATGTATCTCTTTCTAAGGAGAAACTTATAGATTTAGGATCTATAATACCAATTGTAATCGAATAGTGAATTTAAAGTGAAATTATAGATTAAAATGATTAAGGTGTTGAATAAATTAAATAGATAGGTATATAATAATATTCTGATGTAGCATAGAAATAGATAACTCTAGATTATGCATATATAAAAATTAAAACGAAATTAATTAGATTGATTAAAAAATATTAAAAGGGAAAGGATGTTTGTTATGAATATATTTTTAAGAATATTATTTATGGCGATAATTGGGGGGCTTATAGGATATATTACGAATGTTGTTGCTATAAAAATGCTATTTAAACCGTACGAACCTATAAAAATACCACTTACCAACATAGAAATAATGGGGTTAATACCTAAGAGAAGAGCTGAAATAGCAAAAAATGTAGCTGAGACAGTAAAAAGAGAGTTACTTAGTGAAGAAGACATATTCAATGGAATAATAAAAGATGAAGATAAAGCAGAAATAGCGGGATATATAAATTCAAAGGTATCCAATATAATAGTTGAAAAAGCTATATTCCTACCATCTTCTTTAGTTAATAAAATAAACGGTTATATATCAGATATAGTTGACAAAGAAGTTGGAAATGCTATAGATGATTTAGGTAGTAACTTTATAGAAAAAGCAAAAGATAGGGTAGATATAGAAAAAATTATTGAAGATAGAATAAATGAGTTTGATATAGAGTATTTAGAAGAGGTTACTGTAAGAATAGCTAAGAAAGAATTAAAACATATAGAGGTTCTAGGACTACTTCTAGGATTCTTAATTGGTATTATTCAGGGCTTAATATCACTTGTTATATAATATTTCAGAAAATTAAAAGCTTTGTATTGTAATATGCAAAATGATGTGGTAGAATGAAATCAGAGTTTTATATTAGCGATGAAAAGACAGAGTAGGATAAAGATCGTCTTACAGAGATTTTGGGTCACCGGCTGAGAGCCCAATAGAAATGAGTTATCTGAAAACTAGCTTGGAGCAGGATTTAGTAGCGAAAGTGAAAGTATCCGGGTGATTACCTTATAATCTTCAAGAGGATGTTTTATACATCAACTTGGGTGGAACCGCGAGCACACTCGTCCCAATTTTATGGGACGAGTTTTTTTATTTCCATAAATTGCAAAATATAAAATTAATATGTAAATTATTATCAATTAATATAAAAAAGGGGAGGACACAATAATGATAAAAGTATCTTTAAAAAACGATGTAAGAGAATTTGAATCAGGTGTATCAGTTTTAGATGTTGCTAAGTCAATAAGTGAAGGTTTAGCAAGAAGTATAGTTGCAGCTGAAGTTGATGGGGAAGTTGTTGGATTAGATACAGTATTAGACAAAGACTGTTCAGTTAATCTTCTAAAATTTGAAGATAAAGAAGGTAGAGAAGTATTCAGACATACTTCATCTCATATCTTAGCTCAGGCTATAAAAAGATTATATCCAGAAGCTAAATTAGCTATAGGACCTGCTATAGACAATGGATTCTACTATGACATAGATTTAGAACATAGTTTAGTTCCAGAAGATCTTGAAGCTTTAGAAAAAGAAATGAAAAAAATAGCTAAAGAAGATTTAAAAATAGAAAGATTTGAACTTCCAAGAGAAGAAGCTATAAAATTAATGCAGGAAAAAGGTGAAGACTACAAAGTAGAATTGATAGAAGATTTACCTGAAGATGCAGTAATATCATTCTACAAACAGGGTGATTTCACAGATTTATGTGCTGGACCACACCTTCTTTCAACTAAGAAAGTAAAAGCAGTTAAACTTACAAGTGTAGCTGGTGCTTATTGGCGTGGAGATGAAAATAGAAAAATGCTTCAGAGAATATACGGTGTATCTTTCGAAAAAAATAAAGACCTTGAAGAACATTTACATATGTTAGAAGAAGCTAAAAAGAGAGATCACAGAAAATTAGGTAAAGAATTAGGATTATTCATGATACCTGAAGAAGGACCTGGATTCCCTCTAATGTTACCAAAAGGTATGGCTCTTAAAAATGCTTTATTAGAATACTGGAGAGAAGTACATAGAGCAGCTGAATACGTTGAAATAGAAACTCCAATAATATTAAACAGAAAATTATGGGAAACTTCAGGACATTGGTATCACTACAAAGAAAATATGTATACTGTAAAAATAGATGAAGAAGATTACGCTATAAAACCAATGAACTGTCCAGGAGGAATGTTATACTATAAGAGCGAAATGCATTCATACAGAGATTTCCCAATGAGAGTTGCTGAATTAGGTAGAGTTCACAGACATGAGCTATCTGGAGCGCTTCATGGATTAATGAGAGTTAGAGCATTCACTCAGGATGACGCTCATATATTCATGTTACCAGAACAGATAAGAGATGAAATAAAAGGTGTAATATCTTTAATAGATGGTATATATAAAACATTTGGATTCGAATATCACTTAGAATTATCTACTAGACCAGAAGATTCTATGGGTTCTGATGAAGAATGGGAAGCAGCTGAAAATGGTTTAAGAGGAGCTCTTGAAGAATTAAATCTTCCATTCGTTATAAATGAAGGAGATGGAGCATTCTATGGACCTAAGATAGACTTCCACTTAACTGACTGCATAGGAAGAACTTGGCAGTGTGGTACTATACAGCTAGATATGCAGCTTCCAAGACAGTTCGATGCTACTTACATAGGACAGGATGGAGAAAAACATAGACCAGTTATGATACATAGGGTTGCATTCGGAAGTATAGAAAGATTTATAGGAATACTTATAGAACAGTATGCTGGTAAATTCCCAGTTTGGTTAGCTCCAACTCAGGTTAAAATAATACCTATATCTGACAAATATGCTGATTACGCTGAAAAAGTTAGAAAAGAATTATTCGACAATGGATTAAGAGTTGAAGTTGACGGTAGAGTTGAAAAAGTTGGATTCAAGATAAGAGAAGCTCAGCTTGAAAAAGTTCCTTACATGGTAATAGTAGGTGAAAAAGAAGAAGCTGAAAACAATATATCTGTAAGATCTAGAGATGAAGGTGAATTAGGTAATGTTGAATTAGCTAAATTCATAGAAGATGTACAGGCTAAAGTAAAATCAAGAGAAAATATAGTAATGGAATAAATTTATAAATCAAGGGTGTCATAAAATTTTGTGACACCCTTTTATTTTTTATAATAGTAATTTTCATCTCCACGGTTCCGACGCCTATTTTAAATAAAAATAGTAGGCGTCTCCAAGTGTCGATGTTTAATTACTATTATAAAAAAATAAAAGAAAGTGGCACAAAATTTTTAATGACACCATTATTTTATATGTGCTAACACTGAAAAGTAATGATATACTATACTAAATAGGAATAAAATTTAATATTCTATGAAAAAATTAGACCATATTAAAAAAATACTATCTGTAAAATTTAAAAGGAGGTAATATATGAATGTATATAAAGTTATTTTTTATTATATTGCCATAGTAGTAGTTTGTATTGTGTTTGTTAGGATGTTGTACGAGTTAGTAACAAAAAAATATAGGATGAGATTGAATTCAGATTATGTGAATAAAAATCCTAAGATACAATATTTTCAAACAACCTTTTGGATTTTAGGAGTTATTTTTTCTGGAATATGTGTTTTTACAATTGGAGTAGCTGGGTTAAAAGATTTACCCTTTGTGTTAAAAAATGAATACCCACATGTGATAGGTAGAGTAGTAGAAGTTGACAAGACATCTCATGGAGATTATTCTGTTATTATTGAAGATGAAATAACAAAGGAAAAAGTTGATATAGGTTTTGTTCATAAGATATTAATAAAAGGTGAAAAAGTAGAGGTATATTATTTGCCACATTTAAAGTTTGGCAGTATATATAAAATGCAAAAGTAATGTTTTGAGGAGGGAATTGTATGAAGTTTGGATTTTTAGGTGTAGGTAATATGGCAGCAGCTATTATGAAGGGGATGTGTTTAGGTAAGTCTTTTGATAATGCTGATGTTTTAGGGTACAATAGAACAGCATCTAAGGTAGAGAAGTTATCTGAGCAGTATGGTTTAACTACTTGTTATTCTGTTAAGGAGCTTATGGAAAATTCTGATGTTGTGGTTTTATCTGTTAAGCCACAGGTGTTACCAGATGTTATGCCAGAAGTTAAAGAACTTTTAAGAGAGGGGCAGTTAGTTATATCAATAGCAGCAGGTAAGGAAATAAGTTATTTACAGGAAAATTTAGGTGCAGATACTCATGTAGTTAGAGTTATGCCAAATGTAAATGCACAGGCTTTGATGTCTACTAGTTGCTTTACTTGTAGCGAAAATGTTACTGATGAAGAAAAAGAAGTTGTAAAAACTATGTTTGGAGAAGTTGGAAGTATAGTTGAGATAGAAGAACATCAATTTGCTGTATTTACAGCTGTTGGATGTGCATCTCCAGCATTTACTTACATATATATAGATGCTTTAGCAAGAGCAGGTGTAAAATGGGGACTTCCAAAAGATGTTGCTTTAGAAATAGCAGCAAGCTCAGTTCTTGGATCAGCTAAGATGGTTATGGAGTCTGATAAACATCCATTTGGATTAATGGACGAGGTTTGTTCTCCTGGAGGAACAACAATAGAAGGTGTTTGTCAGCTTCAGGACAATAACTTCATGAGCACAGTTGAAAAAGCAGTTAGTGCAGTTATAGAAAAAGATATGTCATTAAAATAAAAAATATAAAATAAAATGTAAAAACGGGCTGTTGAAATAAATCAATAGCCCATTTTTTATTATAAAAATTAAAATATTCTGAGATGTTGTAGTAATATTTTTGTGCCTAGTAGTATAAGTACTACACCACCGGCAAATTCAGCTTTAGATTTGAATCTTATTCCAAATAGAGTACCTATTCTTATCCCAAATGCAGATATTATAAATGTAGTTATACCGATTAATATAGCAGCATAAACTATGTTTACTCCTAAGAACGCAAATGTTATTCCAACAGCCATTGCATCTATACTAGTTGCTATAGCTAAAACAACCATAGTTTTAAAATCAAAAGAAGAACTTTCAACATCGCAACTTTCTTCTCTAGATTCTTTAATCATATTTACACCTATAAGTGCAAGAAGTACAAATGCAACCCAGTGGTCTATAGACATAATTCTTTCTTTAAAACTACTTGCAAGAATATATCCAATTACTGGCATAAGTGCCTGAAAACCACCAAAGTATGTACCAGTCAAAAGTGATTTTTTTACATCCCTTTCTCTAAGCGTAAGTCCTTTGCAAATTGCAACTGCAAAAGCATCCATTGAAAGTGCTACAGCAGTTATAAATAATTCAAATAAACTCATAATTTCCTCCTTAAAATTTATAAAATCAGCAACTCAGAATAGTTTAATTTAAAATAAAAATAAAAAAAGACCTATCTACAGCCTAAGCTGCAGATAAGTCTCGTCATTCAAAATAAAGCCAGACAGTCAAACTGCCAGTATGTTGACTAAATTACAATCTTAAAAGATTGCCAACTACTCCCTTATTGCTAAAAATTATCATATAAATATCTTCTAATATTATAAGTGAAATTATTTGTAATTGTCAATTAGAAATGAATGATAAAATTCTTTTGTAAAAATAAATAAACCTTCACATATTAAAAATAAGTGTTAAAATATAAATGTAGATTTAAAATAATTAAAAATAATCGGAAGGAAGGATAACAAATGACTACTAATAGAAATGATAAATGCTGGTGTGGAAGCGGATTAAAATATAAAAAATGCCATATGAACTTTGATGAAAAATACAATGAAATGGCGGCAAAAGGTCATATAATGCCACCAAAATCTTTAATAAAAAATAAAGAACAGATAGAAGCAATAAAAGAAAGTGGAAAAATAAACACAGGTGTACTTGATGAAGTTGCAAAACATATAAAAGCTGGAATGAGTACAGCTGATATAGATAAAATAGTTTACGACTATACAATAGCTCATGGTGCAACTCCAGCACCTCTTGGATACGGTGGATTCCCTAAGAGTGTTTGTACTTCAATAAATAGCGAAGTATGCCATGGTATACCAGATGAAAATATAATATTAAAAGAAGGAGATATTATCAATGTAGACGTATCTACTATAAAAGATGGATATTTCTCAGATGCATCAAGAATGTTTAAAATAGGGAAAGTTAGTGAAGCTGCTGATAAAATAACTGATGTAGCTAAAGAATGTTTAGAAGCAGGTATAAAAGCAGTTAAACCTTGGGGACATCTTGGAGATATAGGTGCAGCTGTACAGGAATTAGCAGAAAAAAATGGATATTCAGTAGTAAGAGCGTTTGGTGGACATGGAATAGGATTAGAATTCCACGAAGATCCATTTGTAGCTCATGTTGGTAAAAAAGATCAGGGAATGGTTTTAGTTCCAGGAATGATATTCACAATAGAGCCTATGATAAATGAAGGAGAGTACGATGTATATGTTGACGATGTAAATGAATGGACAGTATACACAGCAGATGATTCTCTATCAGCTCAGTGGGAGCATCAGATACTAGTAACTGAAGATGGAATAGAAATAATAACATACTAGTGGTATTTTACTTAAAAATTGTTAAAAAATTTATTTCAAAAATAAATTTAAACTTTTTCAAAAAAAGACTTGCATTATGTTATAGAAAGTAATATAATAAATAAGTAAGTTAAAAGACAGCAAGTAGAAATCCGTTTCTCACCTTACGACGAGAGTTAGTAAGTGTTAATATGAGTTAGAAAAGCTTTAGGTAAAAGCTTTATTAGTAATGAAAACTTATATGGCGGATGATTTATCATTCGCCTTTTTTAATATAATGATGGAGGTGGACTACCATTAGTAAGGAAGTCGCAATAAACGAACAGATAAAAGAAAAGGAAGTAAGAGTTATCTCTGCAAATGGAGAACAGCTTGGAGTTATGCCTACAAAAGAAGCTCAGGGATTAGCAAACAATAAGAATTTAGACTTAGTTCTAATATCACCAAATGCTAAACCACCTGTTTGTAAAATAATGGATTATGGAAAATACAGATACGAACAGGCAAGAAAAGAAAAAGAAGCAAAGAAAAAACAGAAAACTGTTAATGTTAAAGAAGTAAGATTAAGACCAGGTATCGAACAGAACGACCTTAACACTAAAGCTAAACAGGCTATGAAATTCTTATCAAAAGGAGATAAGGTTAAAGTAGAACTTAGATTTAGAGGTAGAGAATTAGGTCACAAAGACCTTGGTAAAGAAGTAATGCTTAAATTTATAGAAGCAGTGAAAGAGTTTGGAGAACCAGCGAAAGCCCCTACATTTGAAGGGAACAACATGGTTGTAATAATAGATCCAAAAAAATAGATAAATATTCGAGAGGAGGAACTTTGTCATGCCAAAAATGAAAACTCATAGAGGTGCAGCAAAAAGATTAAAAAGAACAGGAAATGGAAAATTAAAAAGAGCTAAAGCTTACAAAAGCCATATATTAACTAAAAAATCTGCAAAAACTAAAATGAACTTAAGACAGTCAACTTTAGTTTCTGAAGGTGATGCTAGAAGAATAGCTCAGTTATTACCATACAAATAAGAATCGTAATAAAAGAAACGGAAAATATAAGAAGATTTTAAATAATAAATAATGGAGGATAAGAATAATGGCAAGAGTAAAAAAAGGTATGAATGCCCGTAAAAAACATAAAAAAGTTTTAAAACTTGCAAAAGGATTCAGAGGATCTAGAAGCAAATTATATAGACCAGCTAATGCATTCGTTATGAAAGCATTAAGAAATGCATACATAGGTAGAAAATTAAAGAAAAGAGATTACAGAAAACTTTGGATACAGAGAATAAATGCAGCTGCTAGAATGAACGGAATATCTTACTCAAGATTAATGAACGGTTTAAAATTAGCAGGTGTTGAAGTTAACAGAAAAATGTTATCTGAAATGGCTATAGCTGATCCAGCTGGATTCGCTAAACTTGTAGAAGTTGCTAAAGCTAAATTAGCTTAATTAACATTATACTACCGTAAATACAGACTGTTTTGCATAAGCAAGACGGTCTTTTTTTTATGTTTTTTTGTGCTTAAACTTAACAATTTATTGTATTCGATAAGGTTGTTTTTAATTGTAAATTAGAATATAATATATTAATGACATTTAAAATAATTAGTTAGAACTTCAAATGAAAATAAAAAATAAACATAAAATAAAACTGTGTCAGCGGACACAAAAATAAAGTTATATTAAAATGTATAATTTTATGATGTTAGGAGGTATGAAGGAAATTGAAAACGATGCTCAAAAGAGTGGCTTCTTATGGAAGTGGAATGCAGCCGACTCAGGTAATGGTAATCGGATTCGCAACGGTTATATTAGTAGGAGCTATAATATTAAATTTACCGATATCTACGCAAGATGGAGAAAGTATAGGATTTTTAAATGCGCTATTTACGGCTACATCTGCGGTGTGTGTAACAGGGCTAGTAGTAGTAGATACGTCTACTTATTGGAGCTTCTTTGGACAGCTAACGATAATAATGCTTATACAAATAGGTGGACTTGGATTCATGACGGTTACAACAATGTTTGCACTTATAACGGGGAAAAGAATAAATTTAAAAGAAAGACTTTTAATACAGGAAGCGTTAAATCAGAGGGATTTATCTGGTATAGTAAGACTTACTAGATATGTACTTATGATGACATTTACTATAGAGGGGATAGGAGCACTTATACTATCTACTAAATTTATACCAATGTTTGGATTTGTAAAGGGTACGTGGTTTTCAATTTTCCATGCAATTTCTGCATTCTGTAATGCAGGATTTGACCTTATGGGAGCCACAGCAGGTAAATTCACATCTATAGTGTGTTTTAACAATAGTTATTTAGTTATGCTTACAATTTCGGCATTAATAATACTTGGTGGGATTGGATTCCCAGTTTTACTAAATATAATCAGAGAAAAAAGATATTCAAGATATAATTTACATACTAAAGTGGTTATTTTCACTACTATTTCGCTTATAATAGTGGGTACAATTACTATTTTAGCTATAGAGTTTGATAGACCAAGCACTATTGGAGATATGCCTCTACCTCAGAAAATTGTAAATGCATATTTCCAGTCTGTTACATCTAGAACAGCAGGATTTGCAAGTATAGATCTTACTAAGCTTAGAGAAAGTACACTATTTGCAATGATAATTCTGATGTTTATAGGAGCTGCACCGGCGTCTACTGGTGGAGGTATCAAAGTTACAACACTTGCAACACTTTTATTATCTGTTAAGAGCCTTATCCTAGGAAAATCAGATATAGAAATATATGAAAGAAGAATAAGTTCATCAACAGTTAGAAAAGCTATGGTAATATTTGTAGTTGGGATAAGTTTTGTTGTAATAGGAACATTTTTACTATCTGCAACACAGGAACACTTTACATTAACAGCTGCAGCATTTGAGGTTGCATCGGCATTTGCGACTGTTGGACTTAGTATAGGTGGAAGTCCTACACTGACACCTATAGGTAAACTACTTATAATAATGTATATGTTCGCAGGACGTGTTGGATCACTTACAATATTCATGGCATTTATGTCAGGTGGATCTAAAAAAGTTCAGCCAGTTAGATATCCTGAGGGAAGTTTAATCGTAGGATAAAATATTTAGTGTTATTAGGAGAATAGAAAAATGAGTATGAAACAGTATATAGTAATTGGATGCGGTAGATTTGGTGCATCAGTTGCATCAACAATGCATTTATTAGGCCATCAGGTAATGGCAATAGATAAAAATGAGGATATAATACAGAACCTTTCAGATAAGGTAACACATGCAGCTATAGTAGATGTTACAGATGAGCGGGCACTTAGATCTCTTGGTCTAAGTAATTTTGATGTTGCTATAATTGCTATTGGATCAGATATAAGAGCATCTATAATGGCTACACTTATAGCAAAGGAAATGGGTGTAGAGGAAATAATCTGTAAAGCTAAGGATGAATTACAGGCTAAAGTTCTTTATAAAATAGGTGCTGATAGAGTTGTATTCCCAGAAAGAGATATGGGTGTTAGGGTTGCACACAATCTAGTATCAAACAATATATTAGACCATATAGAATTAGACCCAGAATACTCTATAGTTGAAATAGTTGTGCCTAAAAAATGGATGGGTAAATCTCTTATAGAGCTAGAACTTAGAAGTAGATACGAAATAACAGTACTTGCTATAAAGAGTGGGAAAGAAATAAACGTAACTCCATCTCCAGAAGAAAAACTAGAGGGTGGAAATATACTAGTAATAATAGGTAAAAACTCAAGTATAAGAGATATAATAAACCAGAATATTGAAACCGTAGGGAGAAGATAGTATATGGTAGAAATAACTAGTAAAGACAATGAAAAAATAAAAAGTACTAAGCTTCTTCTTAAATCAAAAAATAGAAATAAAGAGAGCAAATTTATAATAGAGGGATATAGAATTCTTACTTTAGCATTTGAGCAGAAGGATATTATAGATTACGTCTTTATAAACGAGGATTTTGAAAATAAAGAAGAACACAGAAAGTTTTTAAAAGAATTAGAAGATGCAAATATAAAAGTATATAAGACAACTAACAAGAATTTTAAAGATATGGTAGATACTGAAAACACTCAGGGGATACTAGCTGTTGTTTCTTATGAAAAGAAAACTCTTGAAAAAAATCTAACTGACGATGATAAATACATCATAGTCCTAGATAGAATTCAGGATCCGGGAAATATGGGGACAATAATAAGAACAGCAGATGCAGCTGGAGCTGATGCGATAATAACTTTAAAAGGATGTGTAGACATATACAATCCAAAGGTAATAAGATCTACAATGGGATCTATATTTAGCATGAACATAATTCCTGCAGAAAGAGATGAGATGTTATCTACATTAAAATCAAAAGGAATAAAAATAGTATCTAGTTGGCTTAATACAGAAAACTGGTATGATACTGTAGATTATGGGAATAAAGTTGCGCTTGTAATAGGAAATGAGGCAAATGGTATAGATGATGTCATAGCTGAAAATTCTGATTTACTTGTAAAAATACCTATATACGGAAGTGCAGAATCTTTAAATGCTGCAATAAGTTCTGCAATTCTAATGTACGAAATCAAAAAATCACTTGTCTAAAATGTTGACAATGTGTTATAATTATGAGGAATTGTAAATACAATTACAAAAATTAAAAATAATTAATGTTGATAGAGAAAAGTACTGTGAACCATTTCAGTAAAGAGATAGATTGTCGTTGGCTGTGAGCAATCTTCTGAGATATCATAGGAAGTTCGCTCTGGAGTTTCTAAGCTGAAGTCTTACGATGTGTAGGTTTGGACGTATAAGATGCGTTAAATCTTTTGAGGTGGTCTAATTAAAGTTTATTAGGCTACTAGGGTGGTACCGCGGAATTATAGTCTTTCGTCCCTAGCTGGGATTGAAAGACTTTTTTTATGCAAATTATGAAAATAAGAAAACTAAGAAAAATTATTAAATGAAAGGGTGATATTAAAGATGCAGGAAAAACTTCTTGAATTACAGAAAAATGCATTAGCTGAAATAGCAGAGGCAGACAGTATAGAAAAAGCTGAAAGTCTTAGAGTTAAATACCTTGGTAAAAAGGGAGAACTTACAATAATATTAAAAGGAATGGGAAAATTATCTGCTGAAGAAAGACCAGTAGTTGGTAAAGTAGGTAATGAAGTTAGAACAGCTATAGAAGAAGGAATAAACAACGCTAAAACTGAACTTAAAAAAGCAGAACAGGCTAAAAAACTAGCAGAAGAAGTAATAGACGTTACAATGCCTTCAAAAGAATTTAAAGTAGGTAAAAAACATCCTATAACTAAAATAATAGATGAAGTAACTGATATATTCATAGGAATGGGATTCTCTATAGCAGAAGGTCCAGAAGTTGAAACAGTTAGAAACAACTTCGATGCATTAAATGCTCCAAAAGACCATCCATCAAGAGATATGTCAGATACATTCTACATAAACGATGATTTATTATTAAGAACACAGACTTCTCCAGTTCAGATAAGAACTATGGAAAAAGAAGACTTACCAATAAAAATAATAGCTCCTGGAAGATGCTTCAGATCTGACTCTCCAGATGCTACACATTCTCCAATGTTCCATCAGATAGAGCTTCTAGTTGTTGGAAAAGACATAACAATGACAGAATTCAAAGGAACTTTAAACACATTTGTTCAGAAATTATTCGGAAGTGAAACAAATACAAAATTCAGACCTCACAACTTCCCATTCACTGAACCAAGTGCAGAAATAGACGTAACTTGCTTCAAATGTGGTGGTAAAGGTTGCCCAGTTTGTAAAGGAGAAGGTTGGATAGAAATATTAGGTGCAGGTATGGTACATCCTAACGTACTTAGAAACTGTGGAATAGATCCAGAAGTTTACAGTGGATTTGCAGCAGGTATGGGTGTTGAAAGACTTGCAATGCTTAAATACGGTATAGATGACATAAGATTATTATTCGAAAATGATGTTAGATTCTTAGATCAGTTCTAATTTGATGAAATAGGGAGGAAAATATAAATGTTAGTATCAGTAAAATGGTTAAGAGATTACGTAGATATAGATATGGACGTAAAAGAATTTGCCGATATGATGACAATGACAGGGACTAAAATGGAAACTGTTGAATACTTCGGTGAAGATATAGAAAATGTTGTAGTTGGGAAAATATTAGAGATAAACCCACATCCAAATGCAGATAAATTAATAGTAACAAAAGTTGACGCTGGAGAAAAAATTCTTCAGATAGTAACAGGAGCAAAAAATGTAAAAGTTGGAGATTATATACCTCTAGCAATACACGGAGCTAAACTTCCTGGTGGAATAAAAATAAAAACAGGAAAATTAAGAGGCGAAGTATCAGAAGGTATGATGTGTTCTGCTGCTGAACTTGGAATAGATGAAAAATACGTTGAAGAATACAAAAAGAACGGAATATTCCTTCTTGATTACGAAGATACTTATGAAACAGGTAAAGATGTTAAAGAAGTTCTTGGTATAAATGATGCAGTTATAGATTTCGAATTAACATCAAATAGACCAGACTGCAGATGTGTAATAGGTATAGCTAGAGAAGCAGCTGTAACAGTTGGTAAAAAAGTTAAATACCCAGAAGTATCTGTTAAAGAAGAAGCTGACGAAGCAATAGATTTCGATGTACAGATAGAAAACCCAGAATTATGTAGAAGATATGCAGCTAGAATAGTTAAAGATGTTAAAATAGCTCCATCTCCATACTGGATGCAGAGAAGATTAATAGAAGCTGGTGTAAGACCTATAAATAATATAGTAGATATAACTAACTATGTAATGTTAGAGATGGGTCAGCCAATGCACGCATTTGACTTAAGTGATATAGGAACTGGAAAAATAGTTGTTAGAAATGCTGAAGAAGGAGAAAAATTCGTTACTCTAGATGAACAGGAAAGAACTCTTGATAAAGATATGTTAGTTATAACTAATGGAGAAAAATCTTTAGCTTTAGCTGGTGTAATGGGTGGATTAAACTCAGAAATAAAAGACACTACAACTGAATTATTATTCGAAAGTGCAAACTTCCAGGCTGAAAACGTAAGAGCTACTTCTAAAAAATTAGGACTTAGAACAGAATCTTCTTCAAGATTCGAAAAAGGTATAGATCCAAACTTAGCAGAACTTGCTGTAAACAGAGCAGCTCAGTTAGTTGAAATGTTAGGAGCAGGTAAAGTATTAAAAGGTATAGAAGATAACTATCCTTCAAAACCAGAACAGAAAATACTTACAGTAAATCCTAAGAGAATAACAGCTAGATTAGGAATAGACCTTCCAATAGCTCAGTTCATAGAAATATTAGAATCATTAGAATTCGACTGTGATTTAAAATCTGCTGAAGAATTAGAAATAAGAGTGCCTTCATTCAGATTAGATATGGAACAGGAAGCTGATGTTCTTGAAGAAATAGCAAGAATATACGGATTCGAAAATATACCAGCTAAACAGTTAGAAGGTAACTACACAGCAGGTATAAAAACTGAAAGACAGAAATTCAACGATATACTAAAATCTACTGCTCTATCAACAGGATTATATGAAGTACTTAGCTACTCATTCGTAAGTCCATCAGGAGTAGATAAAATAAAATTACCTGCAGATTCT
This sequence comes from Peptacetobacter sp. AB800, assembly GCF_047807365.1. Classification (NCBI taxonomy): domain Bacteria; kingdom Bacillati; phylum Bacillota; class Clostridia; order Peptostreptococcales; family Peptostreptococcaceae; genus Peptacetobacter; species Peptacetobacter sp. AB800. The sequence goes on from NZ_JBLOUI010000007.1 coordinate 42,405, forward strand.
CCAAAGAGAAACTTTGTAAAACTTTTAAATCCACTTGGAGAAGAAACTTCTGTAATGAGAACTACAATGATACCAAATATGCTTGATATAGTATACACTAATATGTCTAGAAAGAACGCAGAATTCGCAGGATTCGAATGTGGACATGTATTTGTACCAAGTGAAGAAGGACTTCCTTCAGAATTAAACCATATGTGTATGGCAATGTACGGAAAAGAAGTAGACTTCTTCGTATTAAAAGGTGCAGTTGAAAAAGTTCTTGAAAGAGCAGGAATGAAAGAATACGAAATAATACCAGAAAAAGAAAACACTACATTCCATCCAGGTAGATGTGCTAAAATAGTATGTAATGGAACATTAGTAGGTTACTTAGGAGAAGTACATCCTGATGTACTTGAAAACTATGGATTAACTCAGAGAGTATATGTTTGTGAAATAGACACAGATGTAGTATTTGAAAACTCAGACAGAACAATAATATTCAAATCTCTTCCAAAATATCCATCTACATCAAGAGATATAGCACTTACTGTAAAAGATGAAGTATATGTAAAAGATATAGAAGATATAATAAAAGCTAACGGAGAAGGATTAGTTGAAAGTTATAGATTATTCGACGTATACAGAGGATCTCAGATAGAAACTGGATATAAATCTGTAGCATACAGCATAACTTATAGAAGTGCTGAAAAAACACTTACTGATGATGACATAGCACCAGTTCATGAAAACATATTAAAAGAATTAAGCGAAAAATTAGGTGCTGAATTAAGAGCTTAATGAAAAGTAATCATTAGGGGGTTGAAACCGATGAATAAGGTAACTGTAAAAATACAGGGAGCTGAATATCAGATGACAGGAGATAAGCCTGTTGAAAAAATGAAACAGATAGCTGACTATGTAGACAGTGAAATGAGTACAATAGCTGAGGCGAATTCAAGACTTAGTATATCAGCAGTATCAATACTTACAGCTCTAAACATAGCAGATCTTCTATTTGAATGCTCTGAAGAAAACCAGGAAATAGCTAAAGAGCTTGAAGAATTACAGGAAAATGCAGAAAATGGTATAAACTCTGAAGCTGCAAAAGAATTAGAAGAAAAAATAGCATTAAAAGACCAGGAAATAGAAGAGTTAAAAAACGGGGTTGAATCTAAAAACTCAGAACTTGAAGAGCTACAGAAAAGAATGGCAGAACTTATGGAAATAGTAGAAGAAAAGAAAAAAGAAATCTTAGAACTACAGAATCCAGAAGTATGCCAGGAAATTAATGTAGATGAAAGAATAAAAGAGCTAGAAGAAAAATTAGCTGAGGCTAATAAAAAGGTAGAAACTGCTGAACAGATAGCATCTGAATTCCAGAACAATGCCTACGAACTTCAGCTTGAAAACACTGAGCTTAAAAATAAATTAGACAAATAACGCAAATGTATTGCAAAAAGAGTCGCTTGATACATATAATATATGGAGCGGCTCTTTTTTTTATGCCGATTTTTAAGTGAAAATAATTGTTTTTAAAAAGAAATTATATTAGATAATTGTTGGAATGTTGAAATAAAATTATGATTTCAATAAGAAGGAGGAAATGATGAATAAAATAGAACTTCTTGCTCCGGTTGGAAGCTTTGAAGCGTTAAAGGCAGCTGTTCAAAATGGTGCAGATGCAGTTTATTTAGGTGGAAAAGATTTTAGTGCTAGAGCATCTGCAAATAATTTTGATAGAGAAGAACTACAGGAAGCAGTTAAATACTGCCATACAAGAGGAGTTAAACTCTTTATAACAGTAAATACATTGATAAAACAGAATGAGGTAGAGGACTTTATTGAGTATATAAAATTCTTATACGATATAGATATAGATGCTGTAATTGTGCAGGATATAGGTATGGCAATGCTTATAAAAAGAGAACTTCCAGACTTTGAAATACACGCAAGCACTCAGATGGCAGCACATTCATTAGAAGATGTAGAGTATTTAAAAAGTATAGGATTTGATAGAGTTGTACTTGCTAGAGAACTAAGTGCACCAGAAATAAAAGAAATTTGCTCAAAGGTTAAGGTTGATATAGAGGTATTCGTACATGGAGCACTGTGCGTATGCTATTCTGGTCAGTGTTTAATGAGTAGTATGATAGGAAATAGATCTGGAAATAGAGGTAGATGTGCACAGCCTTGCAGACAGAAATATGAATTAATAGATGTAGAAACAGGTGAAACTGTAAACACAAATGGAGAATACCTACTAAGTCCTAGAGATTTAAATACTATAGAAGAAATTGGAGAAGTAATAGACGCAGGTGTATTATCTCTAAAAATAGAAGGTAGAATGAAAAGACCTGAGTATGTTGCAACAGTTGTATCTGCATATAGACATGCAGCAGATAACTATATAGCTACAGGAAAAACTGGTGTAACTACTGAAGACATGAACGAGCTTTATACAATCTTTAATAGAAAATTCACTAGAGGATATATACTTGGAGAAAAAGGTATAGATATAATGAACTCTGAAAAACCAAACAACAGAGGTTTATATATTGGTAAGGTAGTAGATTTTAATAAGAAAAGAAAAAGATTAAAGATAAAATTAGAAAATACTCTTAAAAAAGGCGATGGAATAAACCTTGGTGGAGGAACTATAGGTAGAATAATCAAGGGAAATGAGATAAGTGAAATAGGATTCGCTGGAGAAACTATAGAGCTAGACTTTGTAGGAGAGGCTAGAAAAAATCAGGATGTTTTCAAAACATCGGATAACTCTTTAATAGAAAGGGTAAAATCTACTTTTGAAAGCGATAAAGAGTTAGTAAAAACTCCTGTTTATATGAGATATAAGGCTTATATAGGAGAAAAACCTGTACTTGAAATATCTGATACAGAAGGTAATTCTGTGCTAGTTGAGGGAGAAAAAGAGGCAGAAAAAGCTATGAAGGTAGCATTATCTGAAGAAAAGGCAAAATCTCAGCTTGAAAAACTTGGAAACACTCCTTATGAGTTAGAAAATATAGAACTAGATATAGGTGAAGATGTTAGTATTCCCGTAAGTATGATAAATAAAATGAGAAGGGAAGCTATAGAAAAATTATCTGATTCAAGAGAAGTTGTAAAAGGAAGAAGTCTAAAAGATAAGGAAATAAACTATTCTATAAAAGATAAAAGACCAGAGTATTTAGAAGAAGAGCCTAGAATAAGAGTTAAGGTTAAAAATTTAGAACAGTTAAAAGCAGTTGCGGATTTAGAAATAGATACAATATACTATGAAAACTTATATGATTTCGCTGAAGCTAAAAAAATAGCTGTAGAAAACGACAAGAAAATAGTATACTCTGCACCTAGAATAATGAGAAATCCTGACTACAAGGTATTTGATAAGATAATAGATGAAATAACTGAAGAGGATTCTGTACTTGCAGCGAGCTGGGGAGAAATAAAATTCTTTACAGAAAACTGTGGATGTGGAATAAGAGCAGATTGGTCATTAAATGCATTCAACGGAGAGAGCATGAATTGGCTTAGAAATAGTGGAATGGAAAGTATATGTATATCTCAGGAAATGAATGTGAGTGAAATAAAAGAATCTATAAAACACACAGATGCAGAAATAGAAACAGTTGTATACGGATACGCACCTATGATGATAAGTGAATACTGTCCAATGGGTGTACTTGTAAGAAACTGCAAAAAAGACAAAAGATGTGCAGAATGTAGAAAAGATAAATATATGTTAGAAGATCAGAAGGGAAGCAAGTTTAGACTATCTCAGAGCGAATTCTGTAGAACTACTATATATAATTCTGAACCTACAATAATGCTTGAAAATCTTGAAGATGTTGCAGAAACTGGTGTTGACTTCTTTAGATTAGACTTCTCACTAGAAACACCAGAAGAAGTTAGAGAAATAGCTAAAGCATATATAGAAACAACAGAAAACGACTTTGAATTAAGCAACACTGCAAAAAAAGTGTTAAATAAAAACAGAAATTACACAACTGCTCACTTCTACAAAGGAGTTGAGTAATATGAATAAGACAGTACTTACAACTATTTGCTATATTGAAAAAGGTGGCAAAACGCTTATGCTTTATAGAAATAAAAAGAAAAATGACGTACATGAAGGAAAATACGTCGGGATTGGTGGAAAATTTGAATTTGGAGAAACTCCAGAAGAATGTATAATTAGAGAGATTAAAGAAGAAACTGGATTAACTGTAAATTCACTTAGATATCATGGACTTATTTCTTTCCCTAAATTTGCAAATGATGACAACTGGTACATGTTTATATTTAGTTGTAGAGATTTTGAAGGGGAAGTTCCTGAAGATAGATTAGATGATTGTCCAGAGGGTAGACTTCTTTGGGTCGATAACGATAAGGTTATGGACTTAAATATGTGGGATGGAGATAGAGTATTTTTAGAGTGGGTAGCAACTAAAAAAGTCTTTAATGCAAAAATTGAATACGAGGATGGAGAATTAAAGAGATATAACGTGGATTTTTATTAAGAAAATATTAGATTTATCCAGATAGGCAATAATAATACCTAGTTGGGCAAAATAGAATAATTATAAAAAAATAAATGCTATAATATCAGTAACATAAAATGAAAGAGGTAAAAATTATGAAATATAAAAAATTAATATCATTATTTTTAGTTACTATTATTACAGCATTATCTTTTACTCAAGTATTTGCTAATGAAAATACTGTAAAACCACAAACTGTGGATCCACTTAAAAAATCTGTACTTAGAAATTAAAGGCTGGGATGTCAAATGAGTAATAATATAAAATTAAAATTAATTTTGTTATCAGTAATATCTATCTTAATTTATTATATTCCACAAAATATTTAAAAATCGACAGCCCTAATAGCAGATACAGCAAAATATGAAGTTATTTTTAGTATAATAAGCATATTGTTAATACTATTTATATTTTCCTTATTTATAATATTTATAACTGATATAAATAAAAAATTATAGATTAATTAAATAATATTTTTACTGGAGAAAACAAGAAGAGTGAAATACTTTTCTTGTTTTTTTTGTAACAATATTGTAAATTATAGCATATGAAAAAGGACTATAATATAAATATAGATATTTTTATGAAAAAATTTGGATGGTGATAAAATATGTATAATATAGTTATTTGTGAAGATAATAAAGAACAAATAAAAATAATACTAAATTACTTAAGGATAATATTTGAAAATATAGATGATAATTATAATTATAATATTAATATATTTAATTCAGCAGAGGAAATGTTGGAAAAAAATATAGATGATGTAGATATATTTTTATTAGATATAAAAATGAAAAAAATGAGTGGAATGGAAGCAGCTCAAAATATAAGAAGTAGAGGTATTAATTCTGAAATAATTTTTTTGACTGGACTTATAGAGTATGCTAAAGATGGATATAAGGTAAGGGCGTATAGATATATATTAAAACCTATAAAATTTGATGAGCTTCAAGAAAGTATTTTGATTTGTATAGAAGAAATAAATAAAAATAAAAGAAAGTATTTTCTAATAGATCAAAATGGGAAAATAGAAAAAATAAAAATAGATTTAATAAAATATATTGAGATAAATAGAAAAGAATTAATAATTCATTTAGTTGATAAAAACATTATTTATTCTTGGAAAAGTATAGCAGAGTTTGATAAAAAATTAGAAAAATATGGATTTTTTAGAGTACATAAAAGTTTTTTAGTGAATATGATATATATTGATTTAATAACAAATGATGCCGTTATTATTGGAGAAGATAAAGTTCCTGTTAGCAAATATAGAATAAAAGATTTGAAACAAAAATTTACTAGATTTATAGGGAGAAAAATATAATGGAGAATATATTTTACTGCGAATTGATTAGAATATTTTCTAGTGTATTTGATATATTAATTTTTATGGTTATAATAAATAAATTTGAAAGTAGAGTGAAAAATAAAAGAGAATTTGCCTACTCGAATTTATTATTAATTTTAGTTATAGTTATAGAGTCTATTTTTAGTAAAGATTTATTTTTAAGATTATTTATAAACATATTATTTGTAAGTATGAATATTAGATATAATTATAATATAAGATTGCAAAGATTATTTTTTATAATATTTATTTATAGTTTATTTATTATAGGAATAGATTCATTAGTAACGATATTTTTAATGAAAGTTCAAAATATAGAAAGAATAAATTTATTATTTAATAATTATATTTATTTTATACAGTATTTTGTTGTTACGAAGGTAATACTAGTTTTAAATTTACTAAAAATAAAAAAAGAACGTTGGAAATTTGTATTTGACTTAGAAAAAGAAGAATATTTAAAATTTTTATTGCCTGTAATAGTAAATATTGTTAGCATAGTGATAATATTTGAATTTTTGATGACTAATACAATAAAGTACAATTCTAATTTTATAACAATTTTAATTTTAATAATATCCGCTATAATTTCAAATATAGCTATAATAAAAATGATTATACGAATATTAAAAAACAATAAATTAGATTATGAAAATAAGTTGATAAAAGAAAAGTTAAATATGCAGTACCAATATTATAACTCTATGCAAAAGAATTATTCAAAAGTTAGAGAAATATACCATGATATGAATAATCATATTATGTGTATAGAAAAATTAAATAGTATGGATAGGAAAAAATATATAAATGAAATAAAAGAAAAATTAGAGGATGTAAAAAATAATTTTCATACTAATAATTTAATATTAGACATTATACTTATGGAAAAAGAGGAAATATGCAAAGAATATAATATAAATTTATATGTAGATTTAAACTTAAAAAAGTGTGATTTTATAGAAATGACAGATATATGCACTATATTTTCTAATTTGCTTGACAATGCTATAGAAGCTAGTAAAAATATAGAAGATGAAGAAAATAAAAAAATATTTATAAAAGATACTATAGTAAATAAATTTTATTTAATAAAAATAGAAAATAATAAAAAAAATATAATTATAAAAAAAGAAAATAGAATTATTACTAGTAAAAAAGATGATTTTTTGCATGGATTAGGTTTACAAAGTGTAAGAAATGCAGTTGAAAAATATAATGGAAATATGGATATAAATGATAGCGAAAATGTATTCGAGATAATAATCTATATTCCATTGGTCCAGATAAGCAATAATAATACCCAGATAGGCAAAATATATTGAATAGTTTAAATTAAGATGTTATTTTGTAAACAAAGATTTTGAAAGAAGATAATTGTTTATAAGGTGATATCTTTTTTTTATAAAAAAATTATTAATGAAAAGAGGTGTATTTATAAAGATGGATAAAATAAAATCTTTTAATTATAAACTTGATGACTTTTTCCAAAGGAATAAATTGATATCAAGTATAATAATATTTATTCCATTTACATTAATTTTAATGAAAAATATAGGTATATTATCAGAAAATAATAATTTAAGTATATATATTGTTTTAAGCATTATAGCGTATATTGTTTCAGCGCATAGCAATATTAAAATTTATAAATGGATATCTATTTTAAATTTAATTTTAAGTTTTTCAATATATACATTAATAATATTTCCTTTATTATTTTTTATTAATATTTTGGAATTATTTTCTTGTATTTCACCTTATATTTGTATGATTTTAATTTTATATATTTCAAAAATTAAATAATAAAATGGAGGTAAAAATGAAATTTTCACAGTTTAATATTGAACATAAAATTGAAAATAATATTTTATTATATAATACATTTAGTTCAGGAATTCTTTTAATAGAAGAAGAAGATTTGAATGAGTATAAAAATATAAAATTGGATATTGATAAAAATGAATCCTTATTAAAAAAAGAATTGATAAAGGGAAATATGATAGTAGAGGATTCTTTGAATGAAGTAGATTTAATAAAATATTATAGTAATATATTGAGATATAAAAATGAAGGATTATTTTTAACTATAGCACCAACTCTATCATGTAATTTTGTATGTCCTTATTGTTATGAAAAAGGTGTAGATTTTACAACAATGAATGAAAATACAATAGAAAATACTTTGAAATTTATAAAAAACAATATAAAAAAAGATGAACCGTTAAGTATAAGCTGGTATGGTGGAGAACCGCTTATGGCATTTAATATAATTGAAAAATTAACAAATGAAATATTAAAGTATGTTAATATAGAAAATTTTTCTGCAGATATAGTTACTAATGGATATTTACTTACAAGAGAATATGCTAAAAAAATGAAAGAAATGAAGATAAACTCAGCTCAGATAACATTAGATGGACCTCCTAAAATACATGATTCTAGGAGAAAACTTTCTTCAGGTAGAGGTAGTTTTGATAGAATAATAGAAAATATAAAAAATAGTTGTGATTTAATAGATATAACAATAAGAGTTAATTTAGATAATACAAATAAGGAAGGAATAGATGAATTAGTAAGTATACTAAAAGAAAAAGATATATATGATAAAGTATTTTTATATATAGCAAAAGTAGAAGATTTACTTAATGAAAATAATATTAATATATTGAAAGAAGAAGAATTTACTGAATACAATAGTAGGTTTTTAAGAAAAAATAAAAATTTTAGTAATATATCTGAATTTAATCCTAATATTTGTGGAGCTGTAACCAACAACTCTTTTGTAATAGATCCAAATGGGAATCTTTACAAATGTTGGGATGAAATAGGTAGAAAAAAAGGATGTATAGGAAATGTAAAAGATGGAATAGAGCTTAACAACACAGTAATTTATTATGGAGCTTATAATCCAGTTGAAGATAATCAATGCAGAAAATGCAATTTATTACCTATATGTATGGGTGGATGTCCTTATTCAAAGAAAATGTATGGTAAAAATGATTGCTTTGAAAAAAAAGAGATAGTTATAAGGAAAATAGAAAATATTTACAAGCAAAAGCTAGAATATAATTAATTCAAATTGTTATAAAACTAACCTTATAGCTTAAAAATATAGGAGAAAATAAATATGAAGTGGATTTCAGAAGTAAATACATTAAATAACAAAGAAAGTAGACTAGGTGGAGGACCATCTCCATGTATACCACATAAACCATGTAAATTAACATTATGTCCTAAATTATGTGTATGAAAATGTACTTGTGGTAAACAAAATAATTGTATAAAAAAATAACGGAGGATTAGTAATATGAAATGGATATCAGAAAGTAAAAATTCAATTACTGGTAAAGTAGATTGCTTTTTTGTATTTAATGAAGGAGTTAATACAGAGCAAGAAAAAGGTAAATTAAAAGGATGTATACTAAACTTTAATTGTAAAACACAGAATAACTGTGTAAAAAAAGGAAGAAAACTATAAAAATATATTTAGCTATAGGGTTAGTTTTACATAATGAAAGAAGTGATTTATATATTAAGTAAAATAAAATTTTTTGTTAAAGATATAAAATTAATAATAAAATATATAAAAAAAATAGATATTTCTATCAAAGAATTTATTTTTATGCAAATATTAATTTTCTTAGAAATGATATTCTATTTGATAAACCCCTTTATTATGGGGAAAATAATAGATTGTATATCAAAAGAAAATGGAATAAATAAATTGAATTACTATATCTTGTTTATGGTGATAATATATATTTTTAATATTATTACATATAGAATTAGATCAGTTTATATATTAAAGATAACAGCTAGAGTAGAAAAGAAAATAAAATTAGATATATTCAATAATATATTAAATTTAGATTATTTGTATACTAGAAATATCAATAAAGGATTACTAATAAATAATATTGAAGATGATGCTATGAATGCAGCTAGTATATTAGGAGAGTTTTTGGATTTTATTAGATGTATAGTAACAGTTATATTTATTTTGTTTATAATGATAAAAATAAATTTATTATTAAGTTTGTTAATTTTAATATTTATTCCTATTGAATTTTTAGTATTTTTAGTTATGGGAAGAGTTATAAAAAATAAATTAGAAATATTAATGAAAATGAAAGATAAATATTTGAATTTTATAAATGATACATTAAATGGGTTAAAAGTGATAAATATATTTAATATTATAGATAAAAGAAATAATGAATTTAAAGGCTTAACAAACAAAATATATGATAAAGCTGTGCAAAAGTCAAAGTTGGATATAGATATGTATATTATTATAAATATAATATCTTTCATTTCTAATATATTGATTTTATTAGTTGGTGGATATTTATGCCTAAAAAATATAATAACTATAGGTATATTAGTTAGTTTTAACTCATATTCAGAAAAATTTAAAACAGAAAGTAGTAATTTATCTAGTTTTAATTCATTGATACAGAATATAAGTATATCTTTGGAAAGGATAGATAATATATGTAATAAAGATAATTATTTTTCTAATAAAAAAGAAAAAAAATCAAAAGATTTAAACGGAGAAATGATCTCTGTTAAAATTAAAAATCTATCTTTTGGATATATAAAAAATAATGAAATAATTAAAAATTTTAATTATGAATTTTTAAAAGGTAATATATATAGAATAATTGGAGAAAATGGAAAAGGAAAATCTACTGTATTAGATATATTGTCTGGATTATATCCTAATAATATCGAAGAATTAGAAATTAATTACAGAAGAATAGTTGAAATCAATGAATATAGAAAAAATATTGCATATATAGATCAAAATTCATATATTTTTACTGATACAATTTACCAAAATATATCATTGTATAGGAATATAGATTTAAGAAGTATAAGAAAAATTTGCAAAAAACTTAATATAGATGATTTAATAATGAGTTTTCCAGAAAATTATAATACAGTTTTAAATAAAGAAATAAATTTATCTGGGGGACAAAAGCAAAAAATACTTATAGCTAGGGCTTTTGTTGAAAAAAAAGAAATTTATATTTTTGACGAAGTAACTTCTGCATTAGATAGAGAAAATAAAATGATATTTTATAATATTATAAATGAAATAAAAAAAGATAGTATTATTATCCTCGTATCACATGAAGAAATTTTAAGTGAACTAACTAATGTAGAAGAAATATATTTATAATAAAAAAGGAGTAAAAAAATGAAGTGGATGTCAGAACCAAATGATAAGAATAATACTACAACATATGCAAATTGCTATACGAATAATGGACAATGTAAAAAATTCAAAATATGTGGTAAAGTATGTATATTGCATTTTATTTGCAAAGTACAAAATAATAACGTGAAGTAACTAAGTATAGAGTATATGAAAAAAAGTCTGTAAATTTAATCGCCTTCTATGGTAATATCAAATTAATCATAGGAGGCGATTTTTCATTATCTATTTTAAATATGTTCCGTTTTCGTCCTGGTATACTATACCTTTTCTCATAAGTACACCTAAAGCTCTTTTGAAGTTCTTTTTACTTGAATTGAATAATATTTTTATATCTTTTGGATCAGATTTGTCGTTAAATCTCATATATCCATCATTTCCTTCAAGATAGCTTAATATCTTGTATTCAACTGAATCCATTTCAGATTTTCTGTCCGCTCTTGGAGTGAGTCCAAGTTTTCCGTCTTCATATATTTTTATAACTTTTAGGTTTTCCATAACCTGTCCGACATCTAAATCTGTGAAGTATTCGTTATTTAGTATAACTGCAGCGTATTTGTTGTCTACACAAAGCATAGCAGTTCCATTAGTCTGGAATCCGTACACTATACCAGTTACAGTATCTCCCAAATTGTACTCATGGTCTGTAGTTAGATGATTGTCTATATCAGTAGTTGCAGCTATTCTTCCGCTCTTATCTACATATATATAGAATAAATATTTTTCATCTCTAAACATTGGATGAGTTTTTTCTCTAAATGGTACAAGTACATCCTTTGGAAGTCCAACATCTATAAATGTACCTATATCAGTATTATCAACTACTTTAAGATATGCTATATCCCCCACGCAAGCTAAAGGTTTCTTTGTAGTTGCAGCAAATCTTCCTTTAGAATCTTTGAATATGAAGACTTCTACTTCTTTTCCGACCTCGATTTCAGTTCCGTCTTCAATAAATTTGTTGTGAAGTAGTACATCGTCAGTTGAGTTACCTGTCTGACCATCTAAGAAATAGCCAAAATCAGCTTTTCTCTTAACTTCAAGCGTATTTAATTCTCCTATTTTTACCAAATTTTTCACTCCTAACGTTTTAATCATTAAATCTATTATAATACATAAGTCATATGAAATGGAAAGTTATTTTAATTTAAGAGAAATAAATTTTTATAAAGTAAGTTAATAAAAATTATTTTTTTGTTAAAAGCATTGAATAAAAAATGCTATAGGTATATAATTGGTATATACCAAAATAAAAGGTGGAATCGATATGAAGAAAGTAGATAAAACTAGTTCTGTATCAATACATATCCAATTAAAATCGATAATAAAGGATATGATTGAGTCTGGAGAATTAAAAGAAGGCGATGTACTTCTTCCAGAAAGAGAAATTTGTAAAGAACAAGAAATAAGCAGAATGACTGTCAACAAAGCTATAAATGCACTTGTTTCTGAGGGGATTCTCTACAGAAAACAAGGTAAGGGAACTTTTGTAGCGCAGAAAAAGAAAAAATATCAGTTCAACAATGTAAAAGGATTTACAGAAGTTATGAAGAGCAGAGGAATTGATATTAAGACAGATATAATAAAATTTGAAATACTAAACCCAGATGATATTATAATGGAAAAACTGGGAATAACTGACAAAAGAGAAAACGTATACAAGATAAAAAGAATTAGATATGTAGAAAATGAGCCATTTGGATACGAGATTGCATACATTCCTGAAAAGGTATGTGGTGGTATGACAAAGGGAATGTTAGACGATAATTCTTTGTATAAAATTTTGGAAAATGAATATGGATACAAAGTAGCTAGAGTAGAGCAGATAATAGATCCTATACAAGTAGATACAAAAGTTAGCGAAAAACTACAATGTGAAAAAGGACGGCTAGCACTTAGCATCCAGAGAACATCTTACACCGAAGATGAAAAAATTATAGAGTATACAGTGACTATAATTAGAAGTGATAAATATCAGTATGAGATAAATATAGGAATGTAATTTTAATAGAATAAATTAAAAAAATATTGATTAGGAGGGGTATTAAAATGAAATGCCTTACAAACGGTAGAATTATATTAAAAGACAAAGTTTTAGAAGGAAAAAATATAGTATTTGACACTAAAATACAGAGTATAACTTCTGAAATACCAGAAAACTGTGAAGTAATAGATGCTGAAGGAAAATATATATCTCCAGGTTTAATAGATATACACATCCACGGAAATATGGGTGAAGATACTATGAATGGTACAGACCACGCAATAGAAACTATGTCAAAATCTGTTGCACGTCATGGTGTTACAGGGTTCTTACCAACAACTATGACAATGGGAAAATCTGATATATATACAGCTTTAGATACAATAAGAAGAGCAAAAGCTAGAAAAATGAAAGGTTCTCAGGTACTTGGATCTCATGTTGAAGGGCCATTTATAAATGAAGCATTTAAAGGTGCTCAGAATGCTAAATTCATAGCAATACCTGAATTCTCATTTATAAAAGATTACTCAGATGTTATAAAAGTTATAACAATAGCTCCAGAAAAAGATGAAAACTTTGAATTTATAAAAGCTGTTAAGAGAAGTACAGATATATTAATATCTATGGGACACAGTAAAGCTACATTTGATGAAGCAAATGCAGCCATAGATGAAGGTGTTGGAAGTGTTACTCACTTATTCAACGCTCAGACAGGATTAAACCACAGAGAGCCAGGAATAGTTGGTGCAGCACTTACTAGAGATGTATTCACTGAAATAATAGCAGATACAATACATGTAAACAAAGGATTATTCCAGTTTGTAATACATAACAAAGGCAAAAATAAATTAATACTTATAACTGACTCAATGGAAGCTGGAGGTCTTGAAGATGGAGAATACTCATTAGGTGGACAGAAAGTTATAGTTAAAGATAATGCTGCTAGATTAGAAAATGGAGCATTAGCAGGAAGTGTTTCTGCACTTAACTCTATGGTAAGAAACTTCTACAACAACACAGACCTAACAGTAGTAGAAGCTATAAACCTTGCTTCTTTAAACCCAGCAACTGCAATACATGTAGCTGATAAAAAAGGTAGCATAGAAATAGGTAAAGATGCAGACTTTGCATTATTTGACGACGATTTCAACTGTAGCATGACAATTTGTACAGGAGATATAGTATTCGAACGGAAATAATAGTAAAATATAGGCATAATAAAAAATTGTAAAAATCCGCAAAATGCGGTAGATGATAAATATAAAAATATTGGAGGATTTAAAATGAAGATATTAGTATGTAAAGACTATGCTCAGATGAGCGAAAAAGCGGCTAGAATATTTGCAGCTCAGCTTATATTAAAACCTAACTCAGTATTAGGATTAGCAACAGGAAGTACTCCAGAAGGAATGTATGCAGCTTTAGTTGAAAAATACAACGAAGGAAAAATAGACTTTGCAGATGTAACAAGCTTTAATTTAGATGAATACTATCAGTTACCAGCTGAAAATGATCAGAGCTATGATTACTTCATGAAAAAACATCTTTTCAATCATGTAAACATAGAAAACTACAACCTTCCAAATGGAATGGTAGAAGATGTAGAAGCTGAATGTAAAGCTTACGAAGAAAGAATAGAAGCAGCTGGTGGAATAGATATACAGGTTCTAGGAATAGGAAAAAATGGACATATAGGATTCAATGAACCAGATTCAGTATTCATAAAAAATACTCACTTAGTTGAACTTACACCATCTACAATAGAAGCAAACTCAAGATTCTTCGCTTCAGAAGAAGAAGTGCCTAAAAAAGCAGTAAGTATGGGTATAGGAACTATATTAAAATCTAAAAAAATAGTTCTTTTAGCTTCAGGAGAAGGAAAAGCAGAAGCTATAGCTAAAACTGTTTACGGAGATATAGATCCAATGGTTCCAGCTACAGCATTACAGTTACACAACGATGTAATAGTTATATTAGACGAAGCTGCAGCTTCTCAGTTAAAACCAGAAGATTACACAGTTGTAAAATAGTAAAATTAAAAAATATATATTTTAATAATAAAGGGATACCTACTGGTATCTCTTTTCCTTTATAAACATTTAATGTTTTGAAAAATTTAAATAGGGTAATTAAATAAAAGATTGCAAAAATATGATAAAATATTTATAATAATAAAATTAAACTTGGGGGCGCTAGTTATGAATATGAAAAAATACACAACAGTTGCATTAGCAGCTACTATGGCAGTTGGTACAGTTATACCAGCTTATGCAGCATCAGTAGATAAAATAGTTGGAGATAATAGATACGAAACTGCAGCTATGATAAGTAAAAGAGCTTATGCAAATGCGGAGACTGTTATACTAGTAAATGACGATGCTATACCAGATGCATTAGCAGCAACACCATATGCAAATGCACTTAAAGCACCAATATTACTTACTTCTAAAAATGCACTTACAGCGGTTACTAAAGATGAAATAGTTAGAACTGGAGCAAAAAAAGTGGTATTAATAGGTGGAGAAGCAGTTTTACCAGAAGCTCTAGTTGAAGAATTAAAAGCTACAGGAGTTACAACTGTAGATAGAATAAAAGGTGATACTAGAGAAGAAACAGCACTAGAAATAGCTAAGGCACTAAACGACTTTAATAAATCAAATAAATTAGAAGCTATTAATAGTGTAGCAGTAGTAAATGGTACAAATGGTCTTGCTGATGCAGTATCAGTAGCAGCTATTGCAGCAGAAAAAGGTATGCCTATAATATTATCAAACCCTAAAAAAGGAATAGAAGTATCTAAAGACTTTATAAAAGACAATAAAATATCAAACTCTTATATAATAGGTGGAGATAGTGTTGTTTCTGAGGAAGTAGCAGAATCACTACCAGCAGCTATAAGAATAGAAGGTAAAAATAGAAATGATACAAATGCTAGAGTTATAGAAGAATTCTACAAAGGTAAAGAATTAAATAATATATACGTAGCTAAAGATGGACTTAAAAAATCTGGAGAATTAATAGATGCACTTTCAGTAGGTGTTCTTGCAGCTAAAAATAATGCACCAGTAGTTATAGTTGGATCAAAATTATCAGATAGTCAAAAGAGCCTATTCAAAAATAAAGTTATAAAAACTATAACTCAGGTTGGGGGAAATGGTAATGAGGATGCTGTAGAAGAAATAAAGGCAACTCAGACTAATATAAACTATGAAGTAAACAATAAAGACGACCTAAATACAGTATTAGCCAATGCAAATGCAGGAGATACAATAACATTAAAAACAAATGCAGATACTTCAGATGATTTTACTATATCAACTGATAAAGCTATAAATATAAAAATAAATGGAACTTTCAATGGAAAAGTTACTTTAGATTCAGATGAAGCTAATGTAGAAATATTAGGTGGATCTATAAAAAAATTAGAAACAAAAAGAGCAGCTTCTTTAAGCGTTGCAGGTGGAGTAAAAGTAGAAAATTTATTATTAGATGCAAATGCTGAATCTATAGTTGTTATAAACAAAGGTACAATGACAAATATAGATGTGGATGCATCAAAAGCTAGTATAAAAAATGAAGGAACTACAACAAGTGTAAAAATAAATGGTACTAGTGTTACTTTAGAAAATACAGGATCAATAAAGTCTGTAGAAGTTAATGGAACTGGTGCGACTATAAAGAACAGTGGTAAAATAGAAGATAAAATAACTGGAACAGCTACAGATGTAAAATTTGAAGGAAATAAAACTGAAGCTGAAAAAGCAGAAGAAAATCCAACAACAGAAACAAAATAAAACAGAATAAAATTTAAGCCGGGTAATTTCGCCCGGCTTTTTTTATTTAAAAAGAGTAGCTATGCTGAAAAATTTATAAATGAAATATTTCTTGCAAAATTATAGAAAAAACTTAGTTAAAAATAAGGTATATGTTGTATAATATAAAAAAACAATTTGAGAAAAGAGGAAATGATATGAAAATAGTAGATAAAGCATTTGAAGCTATGCAGAACGCATATGCACCATATTCAAAATATAAAGTGGGAGCTTGTGTTGAAACAACAGATGGGAAATATTTCTTAGGAGCAAATGTAGAAAATGCCTCTTATGGACTTACTAACTGTGCTGAGAGAAGTGCGATATTTGCAGCGTATTCTAATGGATATAGAAAAAAACATATAAAAGCAATCGCAATAGTATCTAAAGGGGAAAAACTAGTTACTCCTTGTGGAGCTTGTAGACAGGTATTATCAGAGCTTATAGAAAAAGATGCGGAGATAATACTATCTAACGGAGAAAAAACACTAATAACAAATATAGATGATTTAATGCCATTGGCTTTTGGAGCAGATAACTTGTAAAGTTGTATAAATCTTAACAAAAAGTGTATAAACCCTTGAAATTTCAACAAATTTTTTGTATTATATAGGCAAAGGATGAAATTTGTAAAATGGATGGTGTATAATGCTATGTTTAAGACAATCGGATTAAAAGTTGCTAAATTAGTAATCGGGCTTTTTGTATGCTCAATCGGTATAGTTATGACAATAAATGCAAATTTAGGTATGCAGCCTTGGGATGTTCTTCATCAGGGATTATCTAATAAGCTTGGTATAACTATAGGTACAGCTACTATAATTGTCGCAGCACTTACAATGATTGCAGATTTTGTATTTGGCGATAATATAGGCTGGGGAACAGTTGCTAATATGGTTTTAGTTGGTTTATTTATGGATATGATAATATATTCAGGGTATATTCCAACATCTAGCAGTCTTGTATCTGGATTAGCACTTCTTATAGGTGGATTAATAGTCTTATCATTTGGCATGGTTCTTTATATGGACAGCGGATTAGGAAGTGGACCTAGAGATGGACTTATGGTTTGCCTACAGAAAAAAACTGGAAAATCAGCAAATGTAGTTAAAGTTACTATGGATATAACTGCTCTTGCTATAGGTATACTACTTGGAGGAAAAGTAGGTATAGGAACTATAATAAGTGCATTTGGTCTAGGACTAGCTATCAAAGTAGTATTTAAAGCTTGCAGATTTGATGGAACAAAAGTAGAGAACAGATACATAATAGACGATATAAGATACATAAAAAGAGTATCTGAGCATTTTATAAAATAAGCCTATTGATTTGAGAAATTTAAAATTATGGAACCTCTTTAAATTATAAGGGGTTCTTTTTTTATGCAAATTTAATCGATATTTAATTATAATGTAAGACTTGTATTAGTTGATATTTAAAGGTAAAAAAAGTTTTATATGATGATAATCATATGAATGAGAATGAATTTTTAAGATTATGTAAAATTTGAAGACATAAGAATGTAAAAAAATATAGGTGATTTTTTAAAAATAAATATACTAATACTAAACTTTGAGGATATTAATATTGACTAGTCAAATTGGCATAGTGTTGGATACATTGAAAAAAGCTAATTATAAAAAATAAAACAAATTGTAACAAAAAACAAAATAAGCCTTGAAAAAAATAAACTTTTTGTTTATAATATCTAATTGTTGTAGTTTAGAAACGATAAACTTAGAGTTTAGTAAAAATTTATATATAGACAGGGGTAAATGAAAATGGAAATAGGTAAAAAGATTAAAAGACTTAGAATAGAAAAGCAACTCACCCAAGAAGAGTTAGCTAATAGATGCGAGCTTTCAAAGGGATTTATATCTCAGCTTGAAAATGATTTAACATCACCATCGATAGCTACTTTAATAGATATACTAGAGATACTTGGGACAAACTTAAAAGAATTCTTTAATGATACAGAGAGCGAAAAGATAGTATTCGTTAAAGATGATATGTTTGAAACAGAGGACGAAGAATTAAAATACGAATTTAAATGGCTAGTTCCAAACTCACAGAAAAATGAGATGGAGCCGGTAATAGTTACAATCCAACCTGGAGGTCAGTACAAAGAAGAAAAACCTCATGAGGGAGAAGAATTTGGATATGTGCTTGCAGGATCGGTATTCCTTCATTTAGGAGAGAAAAAGCTAAAGGTTAGAAAAGGAGAAAGTTTCTACTTTAAACCGAGAGCTAAACACTTCCTATCAAACGAAGGAAAAACTGTAGCTAAGGTACTTTGGGTAAGTACACCACCTACTTTCTAAATTATACGAAAGTAGTGCAATTATAGATTTATAAATTTAAATAATATGTTTGATTTAATTTTGAGGAGAGAGGTGTTATACTTTGGCAGAAAACATAATAGAATTAAGAGGAATACATAAGGTATACGGCGATAACGTAGTATTAGATAATTTTAAACTAGATATAAAGAAAAACGAGTTTTTAACATTATTAGGACCATCAGGATGTGGTAAAACAACACTATTAAAAATAATAGCTGGTTTTGAACAGGCTGATGCAGGGAGTGTAATATTCGAAGGGAAGGAAATAAACGACCTACCTCCAAATGAAAGACATGTAAACACTGTTTTCCAGAAATATTCACTATTCCCACATATGAATGTTTACGAAAATGTAGCATTTGGATTAAAGATAAAAAAAGTTCCAAAAGATGAGATAGATAAAAAGGTTAAAGAAGTTTTAAAACTTGTTGCACTTGAAGGATTTGAAAATAGAGCAATAGACTCTTTATCTGGTGGGCAGCAGCAGAGAATTGCAATAGCAAGAGCTGTTGTAAATGAGCCTAAAGTTCTTCTTCTTGACGAGCCTCTAGGAGCGCTTGATTTAAAATTAAGACAGGAAATGCAGGTAGAGCTTAAAAGAATACAGAAAAAATTAGGTATAACATTTATATTTGTTACACACGACCAGGAAGAAGCACTTAGTATGTCTGATACTATAGTAGTTTTAAATAAAGGTAAAATACAGCAGATGGGCAACCCAGTAGATATATACAATGAACCTAAAAATGCATTTGTTGCTAAGTTTATAGGAGAAAGTAATATATTACCAGGTGTAATGCTTGAAGACTTCAGAGTTGTATTTGCTGATAGAGAATTTGAATGTGTAGATAAAGGATTTGAAAAGAACGAAGAAATAGAAGTTGTTATAAGACCTGAAGATATAAAAATGGTTAAACCAGAAAATGGTATGATAGTAGGAAAAGTAACATCTGTAATATTTAAAGGAGTACACTACGAAATAGAATTAGAAGAAAATGGAAGAACTTGGCTACTTCACAATACTCGGTATGCAGAAGTAGGAACAGAACTAGGAATAGACATATATCCAGAGGATATACATATAATGAAAAAAGTCGAAATAGAAGCTGGTGAAGATGATGAAAATTAAGAATTCAAAATCAAAATTTGCTTATCCATACATAGTATGGAGTGCAATATTCGTAGTAATTCCATTATTCCTAGTAGTTTATTACAGTTTTACAAAAGAAGTTAACGGAGAGATAGTTTTTACTCTTGATAACTTCAAATCAGTTTTAGATCCGATATATTTATCAGTATTTTGGAGATCTATATTAATATCTGGAGGCGCTACTCTAGCATGTATATTAATAGGTTATCCAGTTGCGTATATTATATCTAAAGCTCCAATAAGTAAAAGAGGAACTTTAATACTTTTATTTATACTTCCGATGTGGATGAACTTCTTACTTAGAACATATTCTTGGGCGTCAATCCTAGGGCAGAACGGATTATTAAGTAGCTTTTTAGGATTATTTGGTATAGAGTATCGTTCTATTTTATATACTCCATTTGCTGTGTTATTAGGTATGGTTTATAATTTCTTACCATTTATGGTATTACCTATATACACTTCATTATCAAAAATGGACCACGATTTAATAGATGCAGCTCACGATTTAGGAGCTAACAATTTTACAGTATTTAGAAAAATAATATTCCCACTTAGCTTACCAGGAGTTTTCTCTGGTATAACAATGGTGTTCATGCCATCAATAACATCATTCGCTATATCAAGACTTCTTGGTGGAGGAAAGACAATGTTAATAGGGGATTTAATAGAACAGCAGTTTACAGTTGTAGGTGACTGGAACTTTGGTTCTGCAATATCAATATTCTTAATGATAGTAATATTAATTTCAATGAGTATAATGTCTAAGATGGACGACGGAAGTGGAGAAGGGGGTATGGTTATATAATGAATAAAAACAAAAAGAAGATAAAAATAGTTTCTGATATATATATGTTTTTAGTTTTCTTATTCCTATATATACCAATATTCGCCCTAATAGTATTCTCTTTCAGTGATTCGAGATCTATGGGACATATAGGAGCTTTCACTACTAAATGGTATGTGAGATTATTCCAAAATGAGGCGATAATGACAGCACTTTATTATACAGTTACTATAGCTATAATTTCTTCAGTAATAGCTACTATAGTAGGTACTTTAAGTGCAATAGGTATAAATAAGATGAGACCTAGAAATAAAGCTATAATGATGAATGTAAACAATCTACCAATATTAAATACAGAGATAGTAACAGGGGTAGCTCTTATGAGTTTATTTGTATTTTTACAGGTAGATTTTGGATATATGACAATGCTTATAGCGCATATAATGTTCTGTATTCCTTATGTAATACTTTCTGTGCTTCCAAAATTAAGACAGATGCCAGAAAATATAGAGAATGCAGCATTAGATTTAGGTGCGACACCATTTTATGCTTTAAGAAAGGTTATATTACCTCAGATAAAACCTGGTATAGTGTCAGGATTTTTAATGGCATTTACTATGTCTATAGATGATTTCATAATAAGTTTCTTCAACTCTGGAAACGGGGTTACAAACTTATCTATAGAAATTTACTCTATGGCAAGAAGAGGTATAAAACCAGAAATAAATGCGCTTTCTACTTTAATGTTTATAACAGTTCTTATACTGTTAATACTTTCTAATAAGAAACAGTCTTTAGAAGAAAGGGGAAGAAGATAGATGAAAATAACTAAAAAAATACTATCTCTTGTTTTAATTGCATCTATGGCAGTGCTTCCTCTAACAGGTTGTAGAAAATCTGCAGATTCATCAAAAGTTTTAAATGTTTACAATGTTGGAGACTATATTGATGAAAGTTTAATAGATGTATTTGAAGAACAGACAGGGATACAGGTGCAGTATTCTACTTACGATACAAATGAAATGATGTATCAGAAGGTAAAGAGTGGAAGTACTAAGTACGATATTGTAGTTCCTTCTGATTATATGGTTGCAAAGATGAAGAAGGAAGGTATGCTTGAAAAGCTAGATTTTAATAATATTCCTAATATAAAAAATATAGATAAGAAGTTTTTAGGTTCTGAATACGATCCTAAGAATGAGTATAGTGTTCCTTATATGTGGGGTACTTTAGGTCTTGCATACAATTCTAAGTATGTAGATGAAAAGGATTTAGGGTCTTGGGATATTTTATGGAATCCTAAATATAAAGGAAAGATATTAATATTTGACTCTGTTAGAGATACAATGGGTGCAGCTTTATTTAAGTTAGGTTATAGTATGAATACTACAAACCCAAAGGAAATAAATGAAGCTAAGGAGCTATTAGTTAAACAGAAAGAATACGCTTTAGCTTATGTAAATGATGAGGTTAAAGATAGAATGGTTGGAGAAGATGGATATATAGGAATGATATATTCAGGAGATTTCCCTCTTATGCGGGAAGAAAATTCAGATTTAAAATTCTTCAATCCAGAAGAAGGTACTAATAGATGGGTAGATGCAATGTGCATACCTACTACTTGTGAGAATAAAAAAGAAGCAGAAATGTTTATAAACTTTATGCTTGATCCAGAGATTGCTAAGATAAATACAGAGTATATAGGATATTCTACTCCTAATAAAGCTTGTTTTGACCTTCTTGATAAGGAGATAACTAGTGATAAGGGAGCTTATCCTGATGATGAGTATTTAAGTAAGTGCGAAACATTTACAGATATAGGTAAAGATATCAAGCTATATGATAAGGCTTGGATAGAGCTAAAATCAAGATAATTAGTCATAATTGAGAGTTGTTACAGGTATTGTAGCAGCTCTTTTTTATTTTGATGATTGTAAAATGTTCGTGAGATAGCGCATTTTTATTTTTATTTGGGAGGAGTTGTATTGTATAATAAAAAATATAGTAAAAAATTGTGAGGAAATGCATATGGATGAAAATAATATAGATAGCAAGAGATTAGATGATATGAGAAAAAGTGTGCAAGGAAAGATTAAGGAGAGAGAGGATGATAGAAATTTAGGTGTTAAGCCTAAAAAGAGTAGCTCTCAGAAAGTGAAGAGCGAACTTAATGCTTCAAAAGGCAAGGGTACTCAGAAGAAATCTAAAAAAAGTGGTACAAGTTCAAAAAAATCTGCATCTAAAAAGGGAAGTAGCTCTGTAAAAGGTGGATCTAGCAAAAATTCAAAGAAACCTAGTGGAGGTAAAAGTAAGAAAGCAAAGAAAAAAGCTAGAAACATATCTATTGTTTTAGTAGCTTTGACTATTTTGATCTTTGCTGTGTATTCTACATTTGGAAGAGGTTATATAGAGGATATGCAGAGAGAAGATTTTATTGAGATGGTTCAGCCAATAGCTGTAGATGTTTATGAAAAGTATGGAATTTATCCATCTGTGACTATTTCGCGGGCAGCTATTGAATCCAATTGGGGTAAGTCGGAGCTTTCTAAGGAATATTTTAATTTGTTTGGTATAAAGGCAGATAAATCTTGGGATGGGAGAACTGTCAATATGAATACAAAGGAAGGGTACAATGATACAGAAAATGCGGCATTTAGAAGATATAGGTCTTATAAAGAGTCGATATACGATTATGGAAAGTTTTTAAGTGAAAATAAAAGGTATGAAAAAGCGGGATTATTTAAGGCTAAGGATGGAAAAGCTCAGGCTCAGGTTTTAGAGGATGCAGGATATGCTACAAAGGAAAACTCTAAAGGCGAGCTTGTCTATGCGGATGTGCTTATAAATCTTATGGATAAGTATAATCTTGATAAGGTAGATGCTGAATATGACCCAAAAGTAAAGAGATAAAAGAAGACAAATACAATTACTTTATTAACCTATTTAAAGACAGTAAAGTGGTATTTTATACAACGTTATGCAACTCGTTGACTTTGAAATTTCAACGGAATATAATCTTCTATAATGTTATTAACAAAAAAATAACAAAATCATTTTAAGGTAAGTTTTACTAGGAGGGAAAAGTTTCATGGCGAAGTATAATGCAGGTACATACACTGGAAAAGGATACGGTGTAAAAGGTAAGGTTGTTGTTGAAGTAACATTTTCTGAAAGTGAAATAACAGATATTAATATTGTTAAACACAAAGAAATTTATGGACAGGCATATGGTCTTGAAAGTTCACCTTTTGAACATTGGGTTCCAAAGATAATAGAATATCAGTCTTTAGCTGTACCAATGGTTGTAGGTGCTGAAGTTGTTTGTAAAGCTATAGCTAAAGCAGTTGCATCTTGTGTTGAACAGGCAGGTGGAGATGTTGAAGAGTTAAAGAATAAAGCAGTTCCAGTTCCACCTAAAAAGGAAGATAGAACAATAGAAACTGATTTTGTAGTATTTGGATCTGGTATAGCAGGTCTTTCAGCAGCTGTAGAAGCTAAGTATTGTGGAGCTGATGTAGTTCTTGTTGAAAAACAGGGAGTAATTGGTGGTTCTTCTGCAATATGTGGTGGTAAGATAATGGGTGCTGGTACAAGAACTCAGATAGAAAGAGGTATATTAGATACACCTCAGATGCAGTTTGATTTTTTAAAGAAAGCTGCGGGAACTTTCTTAGATGATGATAAGATAAATTACTTCTGCTACCATGCAGCAGAAAATATACATTGGTTAGAAGAACAGGGATTTGAAGTGCAGGATGTTGAAGCGCCTCATACTTCTCAGTTACCATGGAGAATTCATAATAGTATGGGTGGCGGTGGCCAGACTATGGGATATGGTGGAGGATTTATAGTTCCACTAAATAATAAATTCCATGAGCTTGGTGGGACAACTCTTTTAAATACTTCTCTTACAGAGTTAATAGTAGAAGATGGCAGAGTAGTTGGAGCTAAAGCTACAGATACTTTAGATGGAAGTGTTGTTACTATAATGGCTAAAAAAG
Source organism: Peptacetobacter sp. AB800 (assembly GCF_047807365.1). NCBI lineage: Bacteria > Bacillati > Bacillota > Clostridia > Peptostreptococcales > Peptostreptococcaceae > Peptacetobacter > Peptacetobacter sp. AB800. Next base: position 67,576 of record NZ_JBLOUI010000007.1, read on the forward strand.
GTGTATTTATAGGAACAGGTGGATTTGCAGCTAATAGAGAATTAGTTGAATCAAGATATCCATGGATGAAAGGCTATTATTACAATTGCCCAGAATCAAGTCAAGGAGATGGAGCTAGAGTTGCAGAAGCAATAGGTGCTAGAAATTATAAACACCCATCTTTACAGACAATGATGTTAAATGAAAGAACTGGAGTAGGTGTAAATGAAGAGCCAAGTTTAATAGTTAGTTTAGAAGGAAAACGTTTCTGTAATGAATTCCAGTTCCACAGTTTAGTTGGTTGTGCAATGGCAAAAGCTGGTAGTGCTGGTGGATGGTATATAACTTGTGGAGAAGAAGCAGATAAATATCCTCTACTTCAATATACTTTAGGATCAAAGGAAGCAATAAAAGCTAGTAGTATAGAAGAATTAGCAGAAAAAATAGATGTTAAAGCAGAAGTTTTAAAGGCTACTGTAGATAGATATAATTATTTATGTGATATTGGATTTGATGAAGATTATGAAAAACCAGCAAGTGAAATGAGAGCTATAAGAGGAGATGTATATTATGCGGTATTTTTAAGACCAGCTACTTCTATAACATTTGGTGGTCTTGAAATAGATATAGCAGCGCATGTTCTTGACAACGATAAGAAAATAATACCAGGATTATATGCAGCAGGAGAAGTTGCAAACACTGGTAATTTTGGCTATGGAGTTCCTTCTTGTGGATATAGTATAGGTCATGCTCTTCATTTTGGTAGAGTTGCTGCAAGAAGTGCTTGTGGAAGAGAATTATTATAATAAAAAAATAAGAGGTAGTTTATAAATAAATTTACTTAATTATAAAAACTAGTATGAAGAAAAAATTCTTTATACTAGTTTTTTGTTTGTCTAGGTTATAAAAATAGATATTTTTAATTATCATTATTGGTTTTATAAAATATTTATAGAAAAAAATAAAAAATTGTTATAGAAAAATATCAGCTGTAATCATTGAAATTTACAAGATATAGAAGATTATTTTATGCTAGAAAAAAATAAAAGATAAAAAAAGTTTTAAAAAAGTGTTGACGTAAAATGTGAAAGCTGATATTATAATACTTGTCCTTGAGAGAGGGCAAGAAAATAAAAAACAAAACAAAACAAAAGTTTTGAATGAACTTTGAAAACTGAACAGCAGATATATTTAGTTTGAACAAATAGTTCGAACGCCATACAAACCATGCCAGATATTTTGAGATAACATCTGAGTGGATTTAAATTGAAACTTAGGTTTCAACAAACTATTTTTATTTGAGAGTTTGATCCTGGCTCAGGATGAACGCTGGCGGCGTGCCTAACACATGCAAGTCGAGCGATCTCTTCGGAGAGAGCGGCGGACGGGTGAGTAACGCGTGGGTAAC
>NZ_JBLOUI010000008.1:0-60631 GCF_047807365.1 Peptacetobacter sp. AB800
TTTCTCGCCTCTCTACACTCGTTATGAATGTAGGGAGCTTTTTGTAAAAATATATTTGTCTATATATGTATATTTTTGACTATATTTTTAACAACTATATAGTTGCTCCTTTAATAGGCTCCATAACAACTAGCGGAATACCTAATTCATTAGCAAGATCAACACCTCTTTGTCCTGCTTGAATTTCCATATCCATATAGTTTAATTGTAACTGACAGAAATCCCAAGAATGATATCTTATAATTTCTTCAAATACATTAAATTCATCATGAAAACTAAATCCTAAATATTTTATCTTCCCTTGTTTTCTTAGTTCCTCACACATTTCAATAATATGATATTCTTTTACTTTTTTCCATTTATCAGCATCTAGTGCATGTAATAGATAGAAATCAACATATTCAACATCTAATCGCTTTAATTGTGAATCAAATATTTCAATTGCTTCTTGTTGACTATTAATATTCCAGATTGGTAATTTTGTTGCAAGTTTAAAACTTTCACGAGGATATTTTTTTAAAACTCTTCCAACAAATGGTTCACTATCGCCATCATGATAAGGATAAGCTGTATCAATATAAGTAACTCCTGATTCAATCGCTAAATCAATCATCTTTTCAGCTTCTTTTTCTTCAATATGTCCATCTTGATCTAATGGAAATCTCATACAGCCAAATCCTAATAATGAAGCTTCTACGTCTAATTTTTCAATTTTTCTATTTTCCATAACACTCTTCCCCCTTATATTATGAAGAACCTCTTCTTTTATTATACATAATTTATTAAAAAATTCCTTTTTTATTTTTAAGAGAGTTAAAAATACACTCCTCTTATAATTGTAAAATAAAAAAGTGTGCTAAATGTAAATATTGTCTAAATACATCTAACACACTTTTTATTATCTAAAGCATTTAAATTTCAATTTTATCTTATTCCCATTCTATTGTTCCTGGTGGTTTTGAAGTTATGTCATATACAACTCTGTTTGCACCTTCAACTTCATTTACTATTCTATTAGATATTTTTTCTAATACATCGTAAGGCATTTTGTACCAATCTGAAGTCATACCATCTGAAGAACTAACAGCTCTTATACCTACAAGATATGCATAAGTTCTTTCATCTCCCATAACACCAACAGTTTTAACATCTGGAAGTGTAGCAAATGCCTGCCATATTTCTTTGTATAATCCAGCTTTCTTTAATTCTTCCATGTATATAGCATCGGCTTCTCTTAATATGTCACATTTTTCTTTTGTAACTTCACCGATAACTCTTATTCCAAGACCTGGTCCTGGGAATGGATGTCTAAATATTAAATCTTCATCTATTCCTAGTTCTAAACCTATTTTTCTAACTTCATCTTTAAATAATTCTCTTAATGGTTCTATTATTTCCTGGAAATCAACATCTTCAGGAAGTCCACCAACGTTGTGGTGAGATTTTATAGTGGCTGCTCCGTTTCCGTGTCCACTTTCTATAACGTCTGGATATATTGTTCCCTGTACTAAGAAGTCCATTTTGCCTAATTTTTCAGATTCTTCTTCAAATACTCTTATAAATTCTTCACCTATTATTTTTCTTTTTCTTTCAGGTTCTGTAACACCTTTTAATTTAGATAAGAATCTATCTTCCGCATTAACTCTAACTAGATTCATATCAAATTTATCTCTGAATATTCTTTCTACATCGTCACCTTCATCTTTTCTAAGTAGACCATGGTCAACGAATACACAAGTTAGGTTATCACCTATAGCTCTGTGCATTAATACAGCTGCAACAGATGAGTCAACTCCACCACTTAATCCGCAAAGAGCTTTTCTATCTCCAACTTTTTCTTTTATTTCTTTTATTTTATCTTCTATGAAAGAATCTGTTGTCCAGTCACCTTTTACTTTACATATATTGTATAAGAAGTTTCTTAAAACTTTATCTCCGTCTAAACAATGTTCAACTTCTGGATGGAACTGTACTCCATATATATTTCTTTCAACATTCTGCATTGCAGCTATTGGACAATCAGCTGTGTATGCTATTACTTCAAATCCTGTTGGTAATTCAGATATGTAGTCAGTGTGACTCATCCATACTGAGTTAGTGTTTATTCCTTCGAATAAAGCAGATTCTTTGTAAGTTATTTCTGTTTTTCCGTATTCTTTCTGTTGTTTTCCACCTTTTTCAACTTTTCCGCCTAAAAGATGTGCTATTAACTGATCTCCGTAGCATATACCTAAAACTGGTACACCTAATTCAAATATTTCAGTAGATATAGTTGGTGAATCTGGTAAGTATGCACTGTTAGGTCCACCTGTGAATATTATCCCTATTGGGTTTTTAGCTTTTATTTTTTCGATATCAGTTGTGCATGGAAGTATTTCACAGTACACGTTGTTATCTCTTACTCTTCTAGCTATCAGCTGGTTGTACTGACCACCGAAGTCTATGACTAGCACTAATTCATGTTTCATCAATTTTCTCTCCTTCTTTATATAAATTTTTATTTTTTTGCATAGTTAACTATTATAATATATCTATTATACTTTAATTTACCAACAATTAAAAGATTTATCATTAAATTGTCAACCTATGTACTTATATCTTTTAACTTTATTTCATAAATAATTCATATTTTATTCATAAAAAAAAAAGATATCAATCAAATTTTAAGTTGTTAAATATAAAATCGACCAATATCTTTTATAAGCATTTTTAATTTTTACTATTTTGCATCTGCTGCTTTTCTAAGAATCATAAAGAAAAGTATTATTCCTATTGCCATAACTATATGAGCAAGTCCTGCGATTCCAGAAATAGATGCGTTCATCGCTGTAGTAAGAGCCATATACTTAACCTGTGTTATCCCTCTAACTAAAAGCATAATTACCATTCCTATTAAGCCCACGTTGTATATAATAAAGAATTTATTTATTCTTTTATCTTCTGAAATTTTATACTGTTTTTCTAAAAGTGCAACCACTAAGAAGAATATCATACCAAGCACAAATAAATGTACATGTACTTTTCCAAGCGTTGTTACACCAACAAATTGATTAAACTTTGCAAACTCTCTGTAGAATACTCCTCCTATCATAGCAAGTATTGCATATAAAAATGATGTGTTTATAAATTTCTTTTCCATAATAAAAATCCTCCATTCAAGCTATTTGATTAATTCGTACAATCAAATGCAATATACTCATACTAGTATATTACCCAGCTAAATGGAGGATAAACAGATTTTATTTTACACTATAATGTTTTTTATATTTAAATATTTTTACTACATCATTCCTGGCATTCCACCTGCCATAGGATCTGCTTCTTTTTCTGGTATATCTGCAACAGCTGCTTCTGTTGTTAAGAATACACCTGCTATTGATGCAGCGTTCTGTAAAGCTGTTCTACTAACTTTAGTAGGGTCAACTATACCAGCTTCTATCATATTTACATATTCTTCGTTTAATGCATCAAATCCTACATGAAGGTCTGCATCCATTACATTTTTAACTATAACTGCACCTTCAAGACCTGCATTTATAGCTATCTGTCTTAATGGTTCTTCAAGAGCTTTTCTTATTATGTTAGCACCTAGTTTTTCTTCACCATCTAATGAGTTAACAAGCTCTTCTACTGCTGGTATTACGCTTACAAGTGCTGTACCACCACCAGCTACTATACCTTCTTCAACAGCTGCTTTTGTAGCATTTAAAGCATCTTCTATTCTTAATTTCTTTTCTTTCATTTCAACTTCTGTAGCAGCACCAACTCTGACAACTGCTACACCACCGGCAAGTTTTGCTAATCTTTCCTGAAGTTTTTCTCTATCAAAATCAGAAGTTGTCTGGTCTATCTGGTGTCTTATCTGATTTATTCTTTCGTCTATTGCTTCTTTAAATCCAGCACCACCTACTATTGTAGTAGCTTCTTTTGTAACTTTAACTGATGCTGCATTACCAAGCATATAAAGTTCAGTATCTTTTAAATCGTATCCTAATTCATCAGATATTACCTGAGCACCTGTTAATGTAGCTATATCTCCTAGCATATCTTTTCTTCTATCGCCAAATCCTGGAGCTTTAACAGCTACAACATCAAATGTTCCTCTTAATTTATTAACTACTAATGTAGATAATGCTTCACCTTCTACATCGTCAGCTATTATTAATAATTTTCTTCCCTGCTGAACTATCTGTTCAAGTATAGGTAATATTTCCTGTATATTAGATATTTTCTTATCTGTTATTAATATGTATGGATTGTCTAAAACAGCTTCCATTTTATCTACGTCTGTTACCATGTAAGCTGATACAAATCCTCTGTCAAACTGCATACCTTCAACAGCGTCTAATTCTGTGTGCATTGTTTTTGATTCTTCAACAGTTATAACACCGTCTTTACCAACTATTTCCATAGCTTCAGCTAATAATTTACCAACTTCTTCATCTCCTGAAGAAACTGATGCAACCTGAGATATTTCTTCTTTAGTAGATATATCTTTTGAATGAGCTTTTAACTGTTCAACCGCTACTTCAACAGCTTTCTGTATACCTTTTCTTAAAAGAACTGGGTTAGATCCAGCTGTTACATTTTTTAAACCTTCTCTTATTATTGCCTGAGCAAGTACTGTAGCTGTTGTAGTACCATCCCCTGCTATGTCGTTAGTTTTAACTGCAACTTCTTTAACCAACTGTGCTCCCATATTTTCAAATCTATCTTCAAGTTCTATTTCTTTTGCTATTGTTACACCGTCATTAGTTATAAGTGGAGTACCAAATTTTTTATCAAGTATTACGTTTCTTCCTTTTGGTCCCATTGTAACTTTAACTGTATCAGCTAATTTATTTACTCCTGTTGCTAATGCTTTTCTTGTATCTTCTGAGAATTTTATTTCTTTTGCCATTTTAACTACCTCCCCAAACTAAAACAAAACTTATACTGATATCTTTTGACTATACTTCTATTATTTTTCTTATTCTAATACTGCTAATATATCTGCTTCTTTTATTATTATATATTCTTCGCCTTCAACTTTAACTTCTGTTCCAGCGTATTTAGAATATATAACCTTATCACCTTTTTTAAGCTCCATTTTTATTTCTTTACCATCTACTATTCCACCTGGTCCAACTTCTATTACTTCAGCTATCTGAGGCTGTTCTTTTGCTGCACCTGCAAGTATTATTCCGCTTGCAGTTTTTTCTTCTGCCTCTGCTCTTTTTATTACTACTCTGTCTGCTAATGGTCTTATTTTCATTACCTAGCGCCTCCTATTTATATATCAATTTATAAGTTTAATCGCTTATTTTTTGTTTAGCACTCTAAGACTATGAGTGCTAACAATTATTATAATATACCTTTTATTTTCATTTTTCAATACTTTCTACAGAAATTTTTGACTATGTTATATATCTATTAATAATTGTTTTTAATCCTATTTTCCTATGCCTAATTCTCTAGCATAATAGAATAAATACTGCTGTGCATATCCTGCTATATCGCCAAATTTTTCAAGGGCAAACTTTCTCATCTTAGGTAAACTCATATCTTCTTCAATGTAGAATTCCTGCATTACTCTCTTTACCCAAACATCGACTGGGAATGTGTCTATCTTCTGCATACCAAATAATGCTATGCAGTCGCAAACTTTTGGTCCAACCCCATTAAATTTTTTAAGTTCTTTGCAGCAATCTTCTGTGCTAAGTTTTCTAAAGTCTTTAACATCTAGTCCAAGTTTTACAACCGACTCGCATGTACTTTTTATGTATTTATCTCTAAATCCAGTTTTACATTCTCTTATTTCTTCTTGTGTAGCTTTATTTAATTCTTCTGGTGTAGGGAATGCATAGTATTTCTTACCTCTATACTCTCCTATCATTTTTCCATATCTTTCAGATAGGTTTTCTATTGCTCTCTGTATCATTGGTATTCTGTTGTTTGAAGATATTATAAATGAAATTAACATCTCCCAACTGTCCTGTCTAAGTATTCTTATTCCCCATCCAAAGTCTACTGCTTTGTCTAAGTATTCATCGAATTCTTTAAGAGTACTTTTTATTTTTCCATAGTCTGTGTCCATATCGAAGTAGTCACGCCATATGTTTTCGTAGTCCTCTTTTGTAGTATTATCTATTATTACATTGTTTCCTTCTCTTTTTATGTTGATTACTTTTTCCATAGCAACACCTGTGTATGAGCCGTCTTCTTCCGCTCTCCATCTGAAACACTGACCACATTCAAATATATGCTTTGGATCAAAGTCTGCTACGTCTTCTAATATTATTCCGTTTTCTTTTTCTATAATGTTCATTTTGCACCTCGTCAATAAATTTCATAATTATAATTTTATATCTAAAATTTGCATACTTAATAATATAATACCCTATCAAATTATTATTAAAAAGTTATATTTTTGTTTATCGTATTTTTATCTACCTTATATGCTATAATAAATTTACTATATATAAATATTATTATACATTTTTTGTAATTAGTAAATTAATTTCTATATTGCTTAATATGTTATAATATACTAGAATTTCTAATTTTAACTATTTAGAAGGGGGGCGAGAAATTTGTTAGAGGAATTAAAAACATTTATCGCTGTTGTTGAAATTAAGAATTTTACCAAAGCTGCAGAGTACCTAAGTCTTTCACAACCAAGTGTTAGTGTACACATCAAAAATTTGGAAAACTATTTTGGAGAAAAACTCATAGACAGATCTGTTAGACAAAAATCTATAAAAATAACTGAACAGGGTTATTTACTTTACAAAAGAGCTAAAGAAGTAGTAAGTATAATCGAAGCTGCTAAGCTAGAAGTTAAAATCGATACGGAATATATTGTTGGAGATATTAAAATTTCAGCTGTTCCTTCAGCTACAAATTATATTCTTCCAAAATATATAGCTGAGTTTTCAAAGAAATATCCAAATATAAATATAGAACTATCTATGAAAAGTTTTGACGATGTAAAAAAAGATTTGGTTAATCTAGATGCAGATATAGGTATTATAGACAGAAAGATTATGTCTGATGATTTTGAACAACAGGAATGCTTTAAAGAAAATATGAAGTTAATTTTCCCTTACGATTATAAAACTTATATTTCTAATATCCATTCTTATGAAAATCTAAGTGGACAGAATTGGATTTTAAGGGAAAAAGGATCTGGAACAAGATTTTTAACAGAGTATTTTCTAAACAAAAAACAGATAATCCCCAAATCTGTTTTCATTATGGGAAGTAGTTATTCAATAAAGGAAGCTGTAAAAAATGGAATGGGTATTTCTATACTATCTGGTTCCGCTTGTGAGCAGTTTGAAAATTCTAATGAAATATTCTGCATGGATATAGACAACGAATTTTCTAGAACTTTCTATTCTATTTCTCAGAAAAATTTCAAACCAAAGAGATCAGTTTCATTATTTTTAGATGAAATAAAAAATAGTGATGCTCAAATTTAATAATTCTAAATAGTTCTAATCTAGTTATACGACCATTTATTTGTCGAATAAATTCGATATACTGTTGCAATAAAAAAGGTCATCTCTTCTGAGATGACCTTTTTCTTTTAGTCTATTTTATCTTGTTCTTTATTATTTTCTTTTTGTTCCTGCTCATGTTCTTTTACTATTTTTGCATATTTTAGAGATGTAAACATCAATATTATTATAGTTAAAAACATTACAGGACTTATATTTATACCTTTAAATTTATAAAGATATAGCATTACTAGAAGTATTACTCCCCAAAATGCAGCAGTTATTTGATGTCTGTACTCTAAAAATTTATCCATTTAGATTACACTCCTATTTTTTGAACACTATAATATAATTTTTTTAATCTATTATATTATACCTCTTATTTCATCAAAAGATTTTATTCCTTCTCTATCCATAAAATCATTAAGGTCTTTTATTATTTTTGTTCCTATTTCTGGGTCCATAAAGTTTGCAGTTCCAACCTGAACTACAGTAGCTCCAGCCATTATAAATTCTATAACATCTTCTGCTGTAGATATTCCACCTATTCCTATTACTGGTATGTTTACGGCTTTACTTACTTCATATACCATTCTAAGAGCTATAGGTTTTATAGCAGGTCCAGAAAGTCCAGCTGTTACATTTTCAAATACTGGTTTTCTTCTTCTTATGTCTATTGCAAGGGCTTTAAATGTATTTACTAAAGATACACCATCTGCTCCTTCTTCTTCACAAACTTTTGCCATTCCAACTATATCCTCTGCATTTGGAGATAGTTTTACAACTAGAGGGTGTTTGCAAACTTTTCTTACTTCTCTTACCACTTCTCTAGCTACTTCATTTTTAATTCCGAAAGCCATTCCTCCAGCTTTTACGTTAGGGCAAGATATGTTAAGCTCTACCATATCTATATCCTGATCATTTAAAAGTTCAACACCTTTTACATAATCTTCTAGGCATCCTCCACCAACGTTAGCTATTCTAACACAGTTTAGGTTTCCAAAGAAAGGCATTTCGTGGTCTATAAATCCCTGTACTCCTGGGTTTTCAAGACCAACACTGTTCATTATTCCAGATGGAGTTTCGTGTATTCTTAAACCGTTGTTTCCTGGTTTTGCATTTAAAGTAAGACCTTTGCTGCTCACTCCACCTAGTTCATTTATATCGTAGTATTCATTGTATTCTTTACCAAATCCAAATGTTCCTGAGGCCATTACTATAGGATTTTTAAATTCTATTTCTCCAAATTTTACTCTTAAATCTGCCATTAGAAAATCACATCCTCTCCCCAGAACACTGGACCATCTTTACAAGTCTTTTTGTTTCCGAATTTTGTTTTACAAGTACATACTAGACATGCACCTACTCCACAAGCCATGTGGTTTTCAAGAGATATCATTATTCTTGTGTTTGTACCTTCGCACATTTTAACTAATTTTTCCATCATTGGTGTTGGACCACAAGATAGTATGTAGTCGTAATCTTCTACGTTTAATATATCTGTTATGAATGTATTTCCTGTAGTTGTTTTAACTTCATTACAGAATTCTTTGTATTCGTCTACTAATATCGCTTCTTCTCTAAATCCAAGATATGCATCACATCCAGGTATAGTTTTAGCTACTAAATAAAGAGGTGCTACACCTATTCCTCCACCAACTAAAGCTACTTTTCCTTCTACTTTTTCGTATCCATTTCCATATGGTCCCTGAAGTTTTATCTCATCTCCTGGAACAAGTTTAGCAAATATTTCTGTTCCTTCTCCAACTACTTTATAAAGGAATGTTATTCCTTCTTCATCTATGTAGTGTATACTTATCGGTCTTGAAAGTACAGGGTATTTGTCCCAAGCTCTTAGCATATAGAACTGTCCCATTTTTCCTTCAAATTTTCCTGCGACTTTCATTCTGTACATATCTTCGCCGATATAACTGTTTTCTATTATTTTGTACATTTATATTCTCCTTCGCATTAGTTTTGATGGTTTATTCTGGGTCTTTTATTCCTAAAAGTTTCATTATTAGAGCCATTCTTACATACATTCCGAATTTTGCCTGTTCAAAGTAAACAGCTCTCTTATCATCGTCAACATCAGTTGATATTTCGTTCACTCTTGGTAGTGGGTGAAGTATTAGCATATCTTCTTTTGCATCAGTTAATTTTTCTTTGTTTAGTATATATGTATCTTTTAATCTTTCGTATTCTTCTATATCATCAAATCTTTCTCTCTGAACTCTAGTCATGTAAAGTATGTCAAGGCCAGGTATAGCTGATTCTAAATCGTTAGTTTCTACAAATTCGTGTCCTTTTATAGCTTCTTTAACACTATCTGGCATTTTTAATTCATCTGGAGCTATAAATACGAATTTTGTATCTGGATATCTAGACATTGCTTTTACTAAAGAATGTACTGTTCTTCCGTATTTTAAATCACCACAAAGTCCTACTGTGTGGCCGCTAAGATTTCCTTTTAAAGTTTTTATTGTTAGTAAGTCTGTAAGAGTCTGAGTTGGATGCTGGTTTCCACCGTCTCCAGCATTTATGAAAGGAACACTACATGCTTCTACTGCCTCAGCTGCTGCACCTGCTACAGGATGTCTCATAGCTATTATATCTACATAGTTAGATACTATTCTCATTGTATCCTGAAGAGTTTCCCCTTTAGCTGTAGATGACGCTTTAGGATCTGAGAATCCTACTATACGTCCGCCAAGTCTGTTCATAGCTGATTCAAAGCTTAGTCTTGTTCTTGTTGATGGTTCATAGAATAGAGTAGCCAAAAGTTTCCCATCACATACGTGTATGTATTTTTCTGGATTTTTCATTATTCTCTGTCCAAGAGCTAGAACCTCATCTATTTCTTCAACAGTAAAATCTTCTGGCTGTATTAGATTTCTTGATTTTAACATTTTTAAATTCCTCCTTCTCGGTCTCACTGAACCGAATTTAAAGCTATTAGTAGCTTATCACCTTTACCTATCTAATGTCAACTTATATTAATTATATTTTAGCATAATTACAAGAAAGATGATTGTATTATTTTCACTCCAGGTAATCGAGTCGCATTGTCGCTAAAAATAATACAATAAAAAAGAGCCATCCTGTAAATTTACAAGATGACTCGTTTATATCATTCAAATTTTATTATAATACTCTTCTTGCTGTTACAAAATGGCTTGCATAGTAGTCAGATGTTATGTCGCTTACTTTTACTACATCTCCACTGTGAGGAGAGTGTATCATACATCCATTACCTACATATATTCCAACGTGGCTTACCCCACCACTTCCATCTGTTGTGAAGAATACTAAATCACCTGGCTGAAGCTGATCTTTAGTTATTTCTGTTCCAACATTTGCCTGGTCAGAAGATACTCTTGGTAGAGATACCCCTACAGAATTACTGTATACATACTGTACAAATCCTGAACAGTCAAATTTATCTGGACCTGTTGCTCCCCAAAGATATGGACTTCCTTTTTTAGAGTATGCTAAGTTTAATACGGCCTGAGCACTGTAACTATCTACAGAAGGTACATCTATAAGATTTCCTTCTATGTCTACTGTTGGTATTACAGGAGCCTCATCTGTTACATAATCAGCGTGAACATATCCTTCTTTACCCTGATTTCTAACCTGTATCCAATCGCCTTCCTGTTTAACAACTACTAGCGCACTTCCTTTATCTAATTCTTCTAATACCTCTGATGATGTATTGTCAGCTGCTCTAAGGTTTAATGTCGATGCTGTAGTAAATGCAACACCTTCTGATATAGCTACATATTCTGAAGCTATCCATGCATCATCTTCTCCATCTTCAACGTTAACCCATTCTCCCTGAATTCCTTTAACTTTGAACTGTTCTCCTTCACCAGCTACTCTTTTTGTATTTCCGTCAACTCTTACGTTTACTGATTTTCCATCCTTTACAGTAGCCACTTTATATGGAGATTCTTTATATTCATCTATTGTTATACCCGTTTCTGTATCTGGTACAGCATTTATATCGTCTATTTCGTCTGCACTTGCTAATACAGTTCCTGTCGCAACCATAGCAAAAGATACCACTAATGAAAGTAATTTTTTCTTATCCAAATCTAACCCTCCTTAAAGTTTTATATATTTATATCGTTCTAACTATATTATCGTTAATTTTTTATATTTTAATACATGTCAAAATAATTTTGTATTAATTTCTATTTTTAGTACATATACAATATATTATACCTTCTCGGATTTATAATGTAAATAATTATGTTACCTTTCAATGGTAGTTATTTCAATGAAAAATAAAAAGGAGATACCATAATCAAATATGATATCTCCCATTGAATTCATTTAGTATTTACAACTGTACTGTTGAGTTAAATCTTAGTACCATCCTCTTAATTTCATAGCTTCAGCTACTTTTTTAACTGAGTGCATGTAAGCAGATTCTCTCATTGTTACGTTGTATTCTTCTTTTATTTTCCATAGAGATTCGAAAGCTTTAACCATAGCTTCTTCTTCTTTAGCTTCTACGTCAGCTTCTGACCAGTAGTATCCGTATAAGTTCTGTACCCATTCGAAGTAAGAAACTGTAACACCACCAGCATTAGTTAATATGTCTGGAGTTAAAGTTATTCCTTTTTCTGCTAATACTTCGTCAGCTTCTGGAGTAGTTGGTCCGTTAGCTGCTTCACATATTAATTTAGCGTTTATAGTTTTAGCAACGTCTGCAGTTATAGCATTTTCAAGAGCTGCTGGTACTATTATGTCAACGTTTAATGCCCAGAATTCTTCTAAAGATATAACTTTTGCACCTGGGAAGTCATATAAATCTCCGTTAGCTGCTCTGTGATCCCACATAGCCTGGAAATCTAAACCGTCTTCTTTGTATATTACATAAGTACCATGTTTAGGGCACCATTCAGCCATAGCTACAACAGTTCCGCCTAATTTCTGTATATTTTTAACAGTGAAAGCACCAACGTTACCGAATCCCTGAACTGCTATTTTAGCTGTTTCCATAGGTATTCCTAATTTTTTAGCTGCTTCTCTAACTGTTACTGCAACACCGAATCCAGTAGCTTCATTTCTTCCTAATGATCCACCGAATGCAACTGGTTTACCAGTTATAACACCTATGTTGCTTGATCCAGTTAATTTGTTGTATTCATCAACCATCCAAGACATTATCTGTCCGTTAGTGTTAACGTCTGGAGCTGGTACGTCTACTTTTTCACCTATTAATTTGTATATTCCGTCTATATATCCTCTTGATAATCTTTCAAGTTCTCCCTGAGATAACTGGCTAGGGTCAACTATTATTCCCCCTTTACCACCACCGTAAGGTATACCTGTTACTGAACATTTGAAAGTCATCCATATAGATAAAGCTTTAACTTCTTCTAATGAAACGTTTGGATGGAATCTAACTCCACCTTTTGTTGGTCCAACTGCATCATTGTGCTGAGATCTAAATCCTTTGAATACTTTTATAGATCCGTCGTCCATTTTTACTGGTATGTTTACTTCTATTACTCTCTGAGGTTCTTTTAATAATTCGTAAACATTAGGTTCCATTCCTAATTTATCGCATGCTTTTTTTACCTGTGCCTGTGCGTTTTCAAAAACATTTCCTGACATTGTGTAAGCCCCCTTAAATACTCTAATATAATAATTATTCATATAAACTTTCACGCTTGAAAAATCATTTTCCCGCGTCTACATTTTGATTATAACATACTTTTTATAAAATAGTACAACATTTTTACAATAATTTTCAAATTATTTTGATATATTACTACAACACTATTTATCTTTTATTTTATTAATATAAATATCAATTTTATTAACATTAATTAATGTCATATTCTCTACATTTCTTTTTATATTATGTTGTATGTTTTTTAGGGTTCCAAAAGCATCCAAATTTCTTATATTTACATTCAATTTTATTTCTATTTTTCCATCTGAATTGTCTACACTTATTCTATTTATTCTAGATATATGTGTATTTTTTGATACAGTATATTTTATAATTTGATTCAGCACTTCGGGAGCTATGTAGAACTTACCCATATAGCTAAATGCCGGTCTAATTACAGTTTTTTCAAGGATTTTAGTTTCTTTATCCGATGTCATAAAAAATCTCCTTAGAGGATTTATTCTAAGACCGTTTATCCTTTTTTTAATCTCTACAGTTGGAACTGGTATTATATGATTCCCCTTTTTCCTAGACTCTATTGCTTTTCTTATATCATCTTCTGTACTTATATCGTTTATATCTATAATCTCATCTATTTCACCTAATTCTAAAGCTGAGCAAATTTGCTTCACCATCTTTAAAGAAGTACCTAAAATTAGTATACTATCTATGTCTAAATCGTTAATCTTTTTCTTAACAGATTTTCTATGATTTATATCAGAAAAAATAGCTCTTCTTACTGCCTCCATCTTAGTCTGAGACTGCTTTGCAGACACTCCAGCAACGATTTGACCCTTATATATAAGTAGGCCGTCATCCACAATATAATCTATATTATTTTCACAAGCTAATTCTAAAGATTTATAGCTTTTTCCCGTTCCACTTTTTCCTATTAATACATATATTTTCAAAAGTATAGCCGCTTTATTTGATATCGTTTTCATATTGTATTCTATTTTTATAAATTAAGTTATAAATAACTCTATTTAAACACTATTAATATATACTATTTGATATATTTAGTACACATTATTCCAAAAGAAAATATTTTCCGACAAAAAATGCGACCTTTTCACCTCTTTTCTCTATTCTTTAAAATTAAAATTTTTTTAACATATTTTTTTAATAATGAAAATATAAAATTAAGATAAAATTTCATTATAATTTATACTGCAAAAAAGAATCATTATTCTCCAACAAATTTTTTCAACTTTCTAGAAGTGTTGAAGTTTCTATGTTTAAGTTATATGATACAAAAATATTTGCCTTTCATCAATTAATTTAATTGTTATAGCAGAACTTTTTTGTTATAATGTACTTAAATAAATTTTATAATATTAGGAGGAAACTAAAATGGCATACAAAATAACTGATGCTTGCGTTAGCTGTGGTGCTTGTGCAGCTGAATGTCCAGTTGGAGCAATATCTGAAGGAGATAGCATGTACGTAATAGATGCAGATGCATGTGTTGAATGTGGTGCATGTGCTGAAGCTTGTCCAGTAGGAGCTCCTCAGGCTGAATAATTTTTAGTAAACAAAAAGACTGATTTTTTCAAATCAGTCTTTTTTATTTCTCAATTTTTAATTTTTACAAATTTAATCAATTAAAATATAACAAATTTAATCCAAATAACTCAAAACATTAAGATTCTTTTTCTAAAATATAACTTATTTCTTTAATTCGTTGTTTTCTTTCATTAAGTAAGAAAGAGTGAATAGACTTTCAGTTAAGTTAACATTTTCGACAATTATTCCTTTTGGAACTTCTGGATCTATTGGAGCAAAGTTCCATATACCTTTTATTCCAGCTCCGACTATTCTGTTTATTAGTTCCTGAGCTCCATTTTTAGGTATACATACTATTGCTATATCTATTTCGTGTTCTTTTATGTAGTCTTCTATAACATCAGAGTCTAATATTTCAAGCTCTCTTATTTTTAGACCTATCATTCTTGGATTTGCATCAAATAAAGCTTTTATTTCAAATCCTGAATTTCTAAATCCTGAATAGTTTGTTATAGCCTGACCTAGATTCCCTACACCTATAAGAACAGCATTATATGGTCTATCAAGACCTAATATTTTTCCTATTTCTTTGTGTAGAGCCTCTACATTATATCCGTACCCCTGCTGTCCGAATCCTCCAAAGTTGTTTAAATCCTGTCTTATCTGAGAAGCTGTGAAACCTATTATTTCACTTAATTCTTTTGATGATATTCTCTGAACATCATTGTCTAGAAGCTCACCTAAGTATCTGTAGTATTTAGGTAGTCTTCTTATAACCGCCATAGAAATATTTTTATTTCCCATTTAAATTAGCACCCCCTAACTCTATTATAATCCATCATGGTTTATTATATAACATACTTTTTTCTAAAACCATACATATAGCCTTGAATATATTATATCAAAACATTATAATTTTAGGTAGCTTGAGGAGGTAGAAATTTATGATTATTTTATCATGTAATAACTTAACTAAGAGTTTTGGTGTCGAATCAATACTCGAAAACATAAGTTTTACTGTTAATGAGGGCGATAAAATCGGCGTTATAGGCGTAAATGGAACTGGAAAAACAACTCTTTTTAAGATAATTTCTGGAATTTACGGATATGACAGCGGAGAAATTTATACATCTAAAGATTGTGAAATCGGTTATTTAGAGCAGAATACGAACTTCTACTCAGACAATACTATTTTTACAGAGGTTTTAGAAGTTTTTAGCGACCTCATAAAAATGGAAGAGGATCTTAGAAAAATGGAATGTGAGATTTCTGACAAAAGTTCAGAAACTAACTCTCCAGATTTACAAAAACTTATGGATAATTATTCTCATAAACTAGAACTTTTCCAAAACTCAAACGGCTACGGATATAAATCTGAGGCAAAAGGAGTTTTAAAAGGTCTAGGTTTTAACGATGATGAGCTAGAAAAACCAATCAAAATTCTTTCAGGAGGAGAAAAGACTAGAGTTCTTTTAGCTAAGCTGCTACTTAAAAAACCTACTCTTCTTCTACTGGACGAACCTACAAACCATCTTGATTCTGATGCTCTTGAATGGTTAGAACTGTTCCTTAAACAGTACAAAGGGACTGTAATCCTTATTTCCCACGACAGATATTTCTTAGATCAATCTGTAAACAGAATATTTGAGATACATAATAAGAAGTTAAAAGCTTATAATGGAAACTATTCTTATTATGTAGAAAAATCTGCTATCGACAAGGAAATAGAGAGAAAAACTTATGAAGATCAACAAAAAGAAATAAAAAAACAGGAAGAGTCTATTGAAAGACTAAAGGCTTACGGTAGAGAAAAACATTTAAAAAGAGCTAGAAGTAAAGAAAAAGCTCTTTCTAAAATAGAAGTACTTGATAAGCCAGATGGAGAAAGAAAAAGAGCAAAAATTAAATTTATACCAGCAGTTGAAAGTGGAAACGACGTTTTAGCAGTAAGAGATGTTGAAATGAGCTTCCCAGATAAGGTTCTGTTTAAAGATTTAAACCTTGATATATATAGAGGAGAAAAAGTCGCACTTATAGGACCAAATGGTGCCGGTAAATCTACATTATTCAAGATAATAATGAATGAATTAGAGCCTATGCAAGGTGAAGTTAAATTTGGTACAAATGTAAACACTGCGTATTTCCATCAGGAGCAGAAGACTTTAAACCTTGATAATACTGTAATTGACGAGATTTGGGATGCAAACCCTCATCTTACTCAGACAGAGGTTAGAAATATGCTTGGTGCTTTCCTATTTGAAAATGAGGACGTATTCAAAAGAATATCTTCTCTAAGTGGGGGCGAAAGAGCAAGGGTTGCAATTCTTAAACTTATATTATCTCAGTCTAACTTCCTACTTCTTGACGAACCTACAAACCACTTAGACATAGATTCAAAAGAAGTATTAGAGGAAGCTCTTGTAAACTACACAGGAACTATATTTACTATCTCACACGATAGATATTTCCTAAATAAAGTAGTGGATAAAATATTAGTGCTTGGCGAAAATGGTGTAACTGAATACCTTGGAAATTACGACTATTATATTGAAAAGAAAAGACAGCTAAGTGAGATGAACAAAGAGGAAAATACTGAGACTAAAACAAAAACTCAGTTAAAAGAGGAAAAAAGAAAGGAAAAAGAACAGAGGGAAATCGAAAGACGGAGCAAAAATAAAATTAAAAAATTAGAAGACGATATCGAACAGACTGAAAAGAAAATTGCAGGTCTTGATATGATGCTTTGTCAGGAAGAAATTTATTCAAATCCAGAAAAATCAAAAGAAGTAAACCTAGAAAAATCAGAATTAGAGGATAAATTAGCCTCTCTTTATGAAAAATGGGAACAGATAATGGAGTAAATTATTGAACAAACTATTTGCATTTGATGATTATAATAAGAGATTTTTCAGTATTCTTTTATCTTTATGCATACCTATAATAATACAAAACCTTATCTCATCTTCGGTAAATGTAATAGATACTGTTATGATTAGTAGTTTGGGTGAGGTTTCTGTTGCATCTGTAGGTGTTGCAAATCAGTTCTTCTTTATATTTAATATGTGTCTTGCTGGTGTTTTAGGAGGATCTGGACTGTTTATATCACAGTTTTTCGGAAAAAATGATATAACTAATATCAAAAAAGTCACTGCACTTAGTATACTGCTTGGTTTAGTTATGAGTCTTCCTTTTGTAATAATAGCTTTTGTTTCGCCAGAAAGCATAATACACATATTTTCATACGACCCTGAGGTTGTATCTTTATGTAGAAATTATTTTAAAATAGTAGTAATTAGCTACCCTTTAACCGCTATAAGTATGGGGTTTGGGGTATGCTCTCGTAGTATAAAAAATCCAAATATAGGTATGAAATGTAGTGCAATTGCAATTGTTGTAAATGTTTGTTTAAACTATGTACTTATCTTTGGTAAATTAGGATTCCCTAGAATGGGAGTTGAAGGTGCTGCTCTAGCTACTTTAATCGCTAGACTAATGGAATCAATTATAATGGTTTGGTATGTATATCTATACAAAAAAGATTATATGCTTAGATTTAATATTCATCATTTTGGAATGTTTGAAAAAGATTTTTTAGTTGCCTATGGTTCTAAAAGTTTTCCAATATTTTTAAATGAGTCTTTCTGGGCTGTAGCTACAGTTTGCTATTCTGTAGCCTATGCTATGGCAGGTACATCTGCAATAGCTGCAAGCCAGATAGCGACAACAACTAGCAACTTCTTTATTATTACTGCTATGTGTATCGCTACGGGATCATCTATAATGCTTGGAAATGAACTTGGTTCTGACCATATTGACAGAGCTTTAGATTATTCTAAAAAATTAGGAGTTATAGTTACTGTAACTGGCTTTTTAATGGGTATTCTTTTAATAATATCTATACCTATGCTTTTAAAGGTGTTTAGTGTATCTGAGACACTTGCACCGGATATAACTAAGATATTTATTATAATGGCTATTGTAATGGCTCTGAGAGCTTTTAATACGTTTATTATTATAGGTATTCTTAGAAGTGGTGGGGATACTAAAATGGCCCTTATCATCGAAATGGGCTCTATGTGGCTTGGTTCTGTACCACTTACATTCCTTGCTGCAAAATGGGGACTACCTATATATTTACTTGTACGGTGTACATCGGTTGAAGAAATAATAAAATTTATATTTGGAGTACCGAGAGCATTGAGTAAAAAGTGGGCAGTTAATATTGTAAAAGATTTATAAATTATACGGAAAAAGGGTATCATATATCACATTTGCTCCAGGCTTCAGCGACTCGCACTTTTATGTAACACATTTATAAGTTGCGAGTCGCTTGCAGAATTGTCGCTGCATCGTGATATACAAATACCCTTTTTATAATTTAAAATCTTTAACAGATACTTTTAAATACTGCTCACTATCTTAGGTTTACAGTTTATTAATAGTAAAAAAAGAGGATACTAATCAGTCAGCGACAATTTACAAACACCTTGTACCATTTAAAGTTAGTTTAATAGACAATGTGTCGAGATCTGGAGCGATTGATAGCATCCTTTTTATCCTATTTATCTGTAATCTGTAAGTTAGGAACAGCATTTAGGTTCATGTCATCTACTCTTCCTTTTATGTAGTTATAGTATCCCGCGCATCCTATCATTGCAGCATTGTCTGTGCAAAGTATTAGCGGTGGATATTTTACTTCTATTCCGTTTTCTTTTCCTAGCTTTTCTATTTTTTCTCTTAGTCCAGAGTTTGAAGCAACTCCACCAGATAAAGTCACTATACTGTATCCTTTTTCTTTAGCTGCTTTTATGGCTTTGTTTGCTAGTACATCTGTTACAGCGTCCTGGAAAGATGCAGCAACGTCTGCTTCTACTATTTCTTCTTTTTTCATTTTTTTGGCATTTAAGTAGTTTAATACTGCTGATTTTATTCCACTGAAGCTAAAATCGTATCCTTCATCCATATACGCTCTTGGGAATTCTATTGCGTCTTTATTTCCTTCTTTTGCTAATTTATCTATTATTGGTCCACCTGGATATCCAAGTCCCATAGCTCTTGCTACTTTGTCAAATGCTTCTCCAGATGCATCATCTCTTGTTCTACCTAATATTTCGTATTCTCCGTAGTCCTTAACCTCAACTAGATGAGTGTGACCTCCAGAAACTATAAGTGTTATAAATGGTGGTTTTAGGTCTTTATGTGCTATGTAGTTAGCACTTAAATGTCCTTCTATATGATTTACACCAACTAGAGGAATATCTAGCGCATAAGCCATAGCTTTTGCATAAGATAACCCAACTAAAAGCGCACCCACAAGTCCTGGACCGTAAGTAACTGCTATATGAGTTATATCATTCATAGTTATATTTGCTTCATCTAGTGCCTGCTGCACAACTATATCTATATTTTCTATATGTTTTCTTGAAGCAACTTCTGGAACTACTCCACCAAATTTTTTATGTATATCTATCTGTGTTGATATTATATTTGAAAGAACTTCTCTCCCGTTTTTAAGGACAGATGCAGCTGTTTCATCACAGCTACTTTCTATCGCTAAAGTTATTATATCGCTCATTTTTTACACCTCCGAAAGCTGATTCCACATTATTATCGCGTCTTCTCTGTTGTCGCTATAATATTCTTTTCTAACACCAGCCATTTTAAATCCGTATTTCTTGTACAGATTTTGTGCCACTAAATTGCTTCTTCTGACCTCTAAAGTCATAGCAACTATTTTATTTTCTTTGCAAAGTTTTACCATATCTTTTAGTAGCTCATTTCCTATTTTAAGTCCTCTATAATCGCTATGAACTGCAACATTTGTTATATGTCCCTCGTCGATTATAAGCCAGATTCCTATATATCCAACTATTTTTGAATCCTTTTCTGCTACTAAATATCTAGCATTGCTGTTTTTAACCTCGTCTATAAATGACTGCTTAGACCAAAAATCTTCAAAGCAATTTTTTTCAACTTCGAAAACTCCATCCACATCGTCCATAGTCATTTCTCTAACTATTACATCAGAAAGTTTTTCTGTATTTTCCATTTTCCCTCTTTTGTTTGAATCCTTGTACAGAATTCAATTCCTTCTTTCCTTCAAATTTCTATTTATTTTCAGCTGTTTTCTGAGCCTCTAATTTTTTCATTTTTTCTTCGTACTGTACTTCTGCCTGAGATTTTCTTATATATATTGGATTTACATCGTAGCAGCTGTGAACTCCCTCACCTCTTTTGTACTTAGCTAAAGCAACTGCACAAACACTTGCTGCCTTAGTTACATTGTGAGAAACTGCTGGAATATGTATATTTTCTACTTCTGATAGCTTATCTTCGTATTTTGAAACAGCTTCTCCAAGAACTATACACTCTTCTCCAGAATTTTTTATAATCTCTATTAAATCATCTATCTCTTTTACATCCATTCCTTCAAGCTCTACAAGCTCGTCATTTTTGTACTCGTATTTAGCTGTATATACCTGTGTTCTCTGTGCATCTAGTATTGGATATATTTTCTTATCACAAAGGTCCATATTTCCAGCTAAGCTCTCTAGCGCATTAACAGCTAATATTGGAATATTATTTACATGAGATATAGCCTTTGCTGTAGCCATACTTATTCTAAGACCTGTAAAAGAGCCTGGTCCTACAGAAACTGCTATTGCATCCATATCCTCTATACTTAAATCGCTCATATTAAGCATAGTTTCTATCATAGGCATTAATTTCTGTGAGTGAGTCTTTTTGTTATTTACAACAAATTCACATATAAGACAATCATCTTCTACAACAGCTACACTACAAGCTCTTGAAGATGTGTCCATTCCTAAAATTTTCATCTATAAATTCATCTCCTCAATCATTTTTTCGTATTTTTCTCCAACGGGCTCAAATGTTACCTCTCTACCCATTTCTTTATACTTCATATCTATTTTTAAATATTCATCTGGAAGTATATCCTCTATTAAATTTGCCCATTCTATTATACAAACTCCATCTGAGTTTATATATTCGTCATAACCTATATCGTACATTTCCTCGCTACATCCTATTCTGTAAACGTCAAAATGATATAGAGGTAATCTACCCTGATATTCGTTCACTATTGTAAATGTAGGGCTAGTTATATAATCATCTACTCCAAGAGATTTTGCAAAACTCTGAGTAAATGTAGTCTTTCCAGCTCCTAAATCTCCAACTAGACAAATAATTGAACCTGCGTCTACTAATTTTCCTAGTTTTTCACCAAGTTCCTTTGTCTTATTTTCGTCTTCTAAAAAAATTCTTTTCATATTTATCTCCGTATTTTTAATTTGTCTTTTATATTTTTCTTGTATATTATTTTCTATGAATTTTCAATAATTCTAAATTAAAAATTATCTTTTATAAACTACTTTTCCGTCTATCACTGTAAGCATAACTTTTCCACCTAAATCAAATGGTGAACCTTCCCATAAAACTATATCCGCATCCTTACCTTCTTCAAGAGAACCAACTTTTTTGTCTATTCCAAGTGTTTTAGCTGGGTTTATAGTTATTGCTCTAAGTGCTGCATCTTCTTTCATACCATTTTTAATAGCCATTCCTGCACACATTGGAAGGTGCTGAACTGGTATTACAGGGTGGTCTGTCATCAGAGATACCTCTATACCTGCATTTGAAAGGATACCTGCTGTTTCAAGAGAAAGATTTCTAAGCTCTGGTTTAGATCTATCTGTCAATGATGGACCTACTATTATTGGATATTCTCCATTTTCTTCAAGAAGCTCATCTACTATTAAATGCCCTTCTGTACAGTGGTCTATAGTTAGCTTTAAGTCGAATTCCTTTGCTATTCTTATCGCTGTGAATATATCATCTGCTCTATGTGCATGTGCTTTTAGAGGAATTCTTCTTCTAAGTACCGGTATTAAGCTCTCAAGCTTCATATCGTACTCTGGCTTATCTATATCATTATCATCAGCTTCACTGTAAAAACTCATTTCCTCAAGATAATCCTGTGCCTTTCTAAAATTCTCTCTAAGTGTAGCTGCAATCGCCATTCTTGTCTGAGGAGATTTTTCCTCCTGACCATAGCAGCTTTTTGGATTTTCACCAAATGCTATTTTTACAGCCACAGGATTTTTTATTACCATTTTATCTATTCTTTTTCCAAATGTCTTTATAGCTATACACTGTCCTCCCATGACATTTGCACTTCCTGGAGTTACACATACAGATGTGATTCCTCCTTCATATGCTTCTTTAAATGTGTGATCCATTGGATTTATAGCGTCTATTGGATTTAGATTTGGTGTAATAGGATCTGTTTCTTCATTTCCATCTGCTCCTTCAAATCCTAGACCATCTTCCCAAAGTCCAAGATGTGTGTGAGCATCTATGAATCCTGGAAATACATTTAATCCATCTGCATCAATTACTTCAACATCTTCAAGGCATGTTGTATCTATTGACTCTGCAATTTTTTCTATTTTTTTATTTTTTATAAGGATGTCTCCTTTTATTTCTCCATTTGTTACTGTGTTTATGTTTCCGTTTTTTATAAGAATCATATATATCTTCCTTTCTATGAGATGATATACTATTATACAACTTCAATATATCATTGCATACTGTTTCATAATATATTATATTAGAATTTTTTAGTGTTATCAAATAAAAAGACTGCTAACAAATAATTGTAGCAGTCTTTTTCTGTTTATTTTTTATTTTTAATTTCAGACTCATACTTGAATCTATACTTTCCTCTTCCTTTTCCATTAACTTGTACTATTACATCCATTTCTTTCAATTTTTTCATGACTCTTATTGCTGTCGATTTTGACTTACCTAGTATTTTACTAACTTCTAAATTTCCTATAATCTGATTTGTTTCTACCTCATCATATACTTTTAAAATATTTTCTACTACTTCTCTTGGAAATTTTTTTGTTTCTAATAATCTTTCTATACTTATTTTGCTTAATTTAGTATATTTATAAGCATTAATTTTATTTCCCAAAGTGTCACCAAAATCATCTGAAACAGCCTTTTTATTTCCCAAAGTGTCACTAAAATTATCTGAAACAGCCTTTTTATTTCCCAAAGTGTCACTAAAATTATCTGAAACAGCCTTTTTATTTCCCAAAGTGTCATCTGATTGTATAATATACTGCAGCTTTGATGAATCTACTTTATTATTAAATACAATTGCCTTTAATATGAATGTATCCATATAATACTCCACTTCTTTAAACCCAGCTTCCTTCAATTCTTTGTAAATACGATCCACACCCTCTCCATATTCCTTGACATAGCCAAAATATTTTAAGTACTCTGCAATCTTTGGATTTCTAGAAAAATGAGTGTGTCTCATATTATCCTTTTTAACAAGTCCAGGTAATTTCCCAGGACTCTCTACAACCAACCTATCATCAAACATTTTAATTTGTATTTCTGTTCCTCTAATACTGTAATCTCTATGAGTTATAGCATTAACCACAAGTTCTTGCCTTACAAATTTAGGATATTCTTCAACAGTCACAAATCTGCCGTCTTTTTCTAAAAAAGTCTTTTCTTTTATTTGAGAATCTATATATTCTATAGTTTTCTTCAGCATATCATATATTTTCCCCTCAAATACAATATCCTTAACTACATTCATCTCGGCTCCAGTTTTTTCTTCTATTCCATCATATTTTATGAATCTGACTCTAGCTCTAGGAAGAAAATCCTGTGGTCTTTTTCCAAATAAAAGTATCGCTGCTGTACTTAAAACATCTTTTCCATTCTTTTCTTTTAAAAATCCTTTATTTTCCTTTAGATAACTTATTTCATCTTTTGAATACCCTATTATTTTTATATAATCTCTTAAAAAAGGAATATCTATATCATCTATTGTCGCATCAACTACCTCTGTATCTTCAAAGTTTCTCTCTCCTTTATCATACATAAGTTGTATTCTTTCCTCAAAATTTAATTTTATAGACTTATCCCCAACTCTTATAAATACCTCATCTTGCTGATTTTTATGTACAACAGAGTCAGACTCTATCTCCATAAGTAATATATGATTGTCAAAGCCATCAGAATCAATACACTCTATCCTTTTAGACTTTACTCTTATACTTGGGAAACAGTATCTAAAAGGGGCTTCTAAAATCTCATTTATTTTTTCTTCATAGTAGTCTATCCCCTCAATAATTCTATTCTTATCTGTTATTCCTATAGCTATCATCCCACCATCTGAATTTGCAAATGCTATTATATGTTTTGCCAATTCCTTTGGCTTGATTTTAATACTTTTCCTATCAAATACAGAGCCTTCTTCTAAAGATAGTATATAATTTATATCCATAAACATCCCTCTTTTCTTTATATATTGCTGTCTATTTATATTTTTTCCAAATATACACAATATATATACAAGGGCTTTTAAAAACATACTTGATATATGATTTTATAAAAGAGGAACCTATCAGTAAAACGGGTAATTTTATACATCCAATAAAAAAACAGCTGAGAAAAATCTCAGCTGCCATTTATTACTTTCTTTCTATATATTTTTCTAAAAAATTATACATTCATACTTAATGCTATTCTATTTTTTTCCTTGTCAACATTTACAACCTTAACATCTATTATATCCCCAACAGATACAACTTCCATAGGATCATTTACCTTTACACCCATTTCTTTCTTGTGAACAAGTCCATCAGTTTTAACACCTATATCAACAAATGCACCAAAATCTACAACATTTCTAACAGTACCTTTAAGCACCATTCCATCTCTTAAATCATCCATGCTAAGCACATCAGTTCTAAGAATTGGCTTCATACCATCTTCTCTAGGGTCTCTACCTGGTCTTTTAATCTCTGCAATTATATCCTTTATTGTAGGAACACCTGATTCAAGTTCTTCTGCTAATTTAGTTAATCCCACAACCTTAACTTTTTCATCTATATCTTTTAAATTTCCATTTTTTATATCGTCTTTAGAGTATTCAAGTACAGTTAGCATTTTTTCACAAGTAGCATAACTTTCTGGATGAACTCCTGTATTATCAAGAGGATTTTTAGCTTCTGGAATTCTTAAAAATCCCGCACACTGTGTAAATGCTTTTGGACCAAGTTTGCTTACTTTTTTAATTTCACTTCTAGATTTGAATTCTCCATTTTCTTCTCTATATGCTACGATATTTTTAGCTACAGCTGAGCTAATTCCCGCAACATGTTCTAAAAGCGATGCAGATGCTGTATTTAAGTCCGCACCTACACTATTTACCGCATCCTCTACAACACCGTCTAATACTTCTTCAAGTCTTTTTCCATTAACATCGTGCTGATACTGTCCAACACCTATGCTCTTTGGATCTATTTTTATAAGCTCTGCAAGAGGATCCTGAATTCTTCTAGCTATAGAAATTGCACCTCTAATAGATACGTTGATGTCTGGATGCTCTTTAGCTGCTAATTCTGAAGCGGAATATACAGATGCCCCTGCTTCACTTACTATCACGTATTTAACGTCTAAATTATTATCTTTTATCATCTTCGCCACAAATGCTTCAGATTCTCTAGAAGCTGTACCATTTCCGATAGCTATTATATCTATATCGTGTTTTTTAATTAATCCAATTAATTCCTTTTCTGCCTCAGATTTTTTAGCTTGACTTCCTGTAACAAATACAACCGCTGAGTCTAAGAATTTACCATTTCTATCAACTACCGCAATCTTACATCCTGTTCTAATTCCAGGGTCAAATCCCATAACATTTTTACCATGTATAGGTGGCTGAAGAAGTAGGCTGTTTAAGTTCTTACCGAATACACTTATTGCTCTTTCCTGACCTTTTTCTGTAAGCTCATTTCTTATTTCTCTTTCAATCGCAGGGAAAATAAGTCTCTTATACGCATCTTCTATAGCTTCAACAACTATTTCCCTACATTTTCCAGATAATTTTTTAGTATATCTTCTTTCTATCCAACCTTTTACATATTCGTCGTCTATCTCTATCTTAACCTTTAAGATTTTTTCATTTTCTCCCCTATTTACCGCAAGTATTCTGTGTGGTGCTATGTATTTAACTGGCTCTGAATAGTCGTAATACATTTCGTAAACAGTCTTTTCATCAGAGCTTCCCTTAGATACAACTCTACCTCTATTTCTTGCATTCTCTCTTAAATATTTTCTAACTTCTGCATCATCTGAAACAATCTCAGCAATTATATCATTAACACCTTTTAAAACATCCTCTACAGATTTTAAATCTTTTTCTTCGTCTATATACTTGCTAGCTAGTCCATTTACGTCATCAGTTTTACCATACATTATCTCAAGTGCAGGTTTTTCTAAGCCCTTTTCCTTAGCAATAGATGCTCTAGTTCTCTTTTTCTTCTTAAATGGTGCGTAAACATCCTCAACTTCCTGAAGAGTATTCGCCTTCTCAACAGCCTTAGAAATCTCCTTAGTCAATTTCCCCTGCTCGTCAATAAGTCTAATAACATCTTCCTTTCTAGACTCTAAATTTCTAAGATAAACTAGTTTTTCGTGGAACTGTCTAAGAACAGTATCACTCATCTCACCAGTCTTTTCCTTTCTATATCTCGCAATGAACGGAATAGTATTCCCCTCATCAATAAGCTCTATAGTATTAACAACCTGAAAATCCTTTAGGTTGAACTCTTCCTTCAAAATATTATTAATATCCACCTAGGTCACTCCCATCTTAAAATCATTTACTATAACTAATATTATACTTCAAAAAACAAACTTCTCCAACATCTTGCTCTTCAGATACATTTACTTAATTCGTCTTTTAACTCGGTAAAATTTTCAAAACTAGTAAACTAGAAGAAGGGAGTAGACTTGCACTACACGCCCGTCGCCTGTAGAGGCGCAGTATCGTCTACTTCAGATATATTTACTTAATTCGTTTTTTAACTCGGTAAAAAATTCAAACATAGTAAACTAAAAGAAGGGAGTAGCTTGCACTACACGCCCGTCGCATTCATAGGCGCCAGTGTAGGCAAGCTACTCCCTTCTTTTTTTCTACTTATTTAATTTTTTCCGAGTTAAATACGAATTAATAAATATATCAATATTTCCATTCATCACAGCATCAACGTTTCCAGTTTCCGTATTAGTTCTATGGTCTTTTACCATTTTATACGGCTGGAAAACATATGATCTTATCTGGCTACCCCAAGTTATCTGAGTGTATTTGCCCTGTAAATCTTCAATCTTTTCCTTCTGTTCCATTTCCTTAATATCAATCAGCTTAGCCATAAGCATTCTCATCGCAACTTCTCTATTAAGGTGCTGAGACCTTTCATTCTGACACTGAACTGTAATTCCCGTTGGAAGATGAGTTATTCTAACAGCAGAGTCTGTAGTATTTACATGCTGACCACCTGCACCAGATGCTCTATATGTATCCACTTTTAAATCGCTCTGATTTATCTCTACTTCTATATTTTCATCTAATTCTGGGATTACATCAACAGATGCAAAAGATGTGTGTCTTTTTCCAGAAGGGTCAAACGGAGAAATTCTTACAATTCTATGTACTCCTTTTTCTCCCTTTAAATATCCATAGGCATTATCTCCTTGGATAAGCATTACAGCTGTTTTTATACCAGCTTCTGGATCTGAAATTAAGTCTAAAAGCTTAACCTTGTAGTCTCTACCTTCTGCCCATCTTATATACATTCTAAGAAGCATCTGAGCCCAATCCTGAGCATCTAGACCTCCTGTACCGGCATTTATAGACACAATTGCGTTGTTTTTGTCGTATTCACCACTTAAAAGTGTCTGAATAGTCATCTCATCTATAACATCTTTTAATTTGTTTATAGAATCAGAAACTTCCTTCTCTATATCTTCTGAATCGTCTTCTTCAAGTCCAAGCTCGATTAATACTTCTATATCTTCAAGATTTTTTTGAAGCTGCTCAAATTTTTCTACAGTCTCACAAAGTTTTTTGTTTTCCTGAAGAACTTTATGAGCCTTTTCATTATCTTCCCAAAAATCCTGTCTTTCCATATCTTGCTCGTTTTCTATTATCTTTTCTTTGAGTCTTTCTATGTCAAAGAGAAACACTCAATTCTTGTATATTTTCAGACATCGCATCTAATTCGTGTCTGTATTCCTGCACATTTAGCATTTTATCCTCCTAAATTGCCTTTATCTTATTATCTTCCACAGCAGTTTTTATATTTTTTACCGCTTCCACAAGGACATGGATCATTTCTTCCTACTTTTTTATCAGCTACAACTGGTTTTTTACCTGTTCCTTCTGTATCAGGAGATTCTAATTTATCTACATCTACTACAGCTTTTCTTTCAGCTGGAACTTCAACAGTTATATTGAATAAGAACTTAACTGTATCTTCTCTTATAAGTTTGTTCATATCGTCAAACATGTCGAAACCTTCCATTTTGTATGCTATAACTGGGTCCTGCTGTCCTAAAGCTCTTAGTCCTATACCCTGACGTAACTGATCCATAGCATCTATATGGTCTATCCAATGATTATCAACAGACTGAAGAAGTACTATTCTTTCAACTTCTCTCATTCTATCTGAACCTATATTTTCTTCTTTTATATTGTATAACTGATTTGCTCTTTCGTAAACTTTTTCAGTTAATTCTATAGAATTTAATCCTTCAAAGTCTATATCTTCAAGGCTTCCAACCGGCATAAATTTAGCGTACATATGTTTTTTGAATCCTTCTGCACTGAATCCAGTTTCTAAATCGTACTCTTCTACTCCGCTCTGAACTATTGAGTGAATCATATCCTGAATCTGTTCCTGTAAGTTTTCTCCAGCAAGAACTCTTCTTCTTTCTTTGTATATGATTTCTCTCTGTTTATTCATAACATCATCGTATTCTAGGACATGTTTTCTTATACCGAAGTTTTTTCCTTCGACTTTTTTCTGAGCAGATTCTATAGATTTAGTAAGCATTCTATGTTCTATTGGCATATCTTCCTCTAATCCTATTTTATCTACTAATCCCTGAATTCTATCAGAACCGAATAATCTCATTAAATCGTCGTCAAGTGCTATATAGAATCTTGAAGAACCTGGGTCACCCTGTCTACCTGCACGACCTCTTAACTGGTTGTCTATACGTCTTGATTCATGTCTTTCTGTACCTATTATACAAAGTCCTCCAGCTGCAAGAACTTCTTTCTGTTCAGCATCAGTCTGTTCTTTAAACTGTTTGTATAATTTCTGGTATGTTTTTCTAGCTGCATCTAATTCTTCATTTTCTTCAACACCAGCTACTTCATTAGCAGCATTTACTCTATTTATAGTTTCTTCAGTGAAGTTCATTTTCTTCATTTCTTTTATAGCCATAAATGAAGGGTTACCACCTAGAAGTATATCTGTACCCCTACCAGCCATATTAGTTGCTATTGTAACAGCACCTAATCTACCAGCCTGGGCGATTATTTCAGCTTCTTTTTCATGGTATTTTGCATTTAGAACTTCGTGTTTTATTCCTCTTTTTCTTAATATATCTGAAAGTATTTCAGATTTTTCTATTGAAACAGTACCAACTAGAACTGGCTGTTTTTTAGCATGTCTTTCCACTATATCATCTGCAACAGCATTAAATTTACCTCTTGTACTTTTGTAAACTGTATCTGGTAAATCTTCTCTTATCATTGGTTTATTTGTAGGTACCTGGAATACGTCCATTTTGTATATTGCTTTGAACTCTTCTTCTTCTGTTTTAGCAGTACCAGTCATTCCTGATAATTTTTTGTACATTCTGAAGTAGTTCTGGAATGTTATTGTCGCTAAAGTTTTAGATTCTCTCTGAACTTTTAATCCTTCTTTAGCTTCTATAGCCTGATGAAGACCATCTGAGTATCTTCTACCAAACATTAAACGTCCTGTAAATTCGTCAACTATTACGATTTCTCCGTCTTTCTCAACGTAGTCAACATCTCTCTTCATTATAACGTGAGCTTTTAAAGCCTGATTTATATGATGATATAATTCTGTATGAGATACATCAGTTATATTATCAACATTGAAGTACATTTCTGCTTTTTTAACACCTGATTCAGTAAGTGAAACAGCTTTATCTTTTTCTTCCTGTTCATAGTCGTCTGGTTTTAAAGTGTTTACAAATGTATTTGCATCTGTGTATAAATGAGTTGATTTATCCCCAGGTCCAGATATTATAAGTGGAGTTCTAGCTTCATCGACTAATATAGAGTCAACCTCATCGACTATAGCATAGTTTAATTCTCTCTGAACCATCTGTTCTTCATGAATTACCATGTTGTCTTTTAAGTAGTCGAAACCAAATTCGTTGTTTGTTCCGTAAGTTATATCGCAGTCATACTGTTTTTTTCTAACTTTTGGACTCTGACCGTGTACTATAACACCTACTGTCATTCCTAAGAATTCGTATACTTTTGCCATCTGATCGCGGTCACGTTTTGCTAGGTAGTCGTTGACAGTTACAACGTGTACACCTTTTCCTTCAAGGGCATTAAGATATACTGGACAAGTAGCAACAAGAGTTTTACCTTCCCCAGTTTTCATCTCAGCTATTCTACCTTCGTGAAGTACCATACCACCTATTAACTGAACTTTGTAGTGTCTAAGCCCTAATGTTCTTTTTGAAGCTTCTCTAACAACTGCAAATGCTTCTGGTAATATATCGTCTACTGTTTCACCGTTAGCTAATCTTTCTTTAAATTTATCAGTCATTCCCCTTAATTCTTCATCATTCATTGCCTCAAATTTTGGCTCTAATGATTCTATAAGGTCTGCTGTTTTTTCGAATTTTTTTAAATCTTTTCTATCAGCCATATTAAATAGGCTATCTAAAAAACCCATAATTCAATCTCTCCTTCGAACTAATTTATGTTATATTTTTACATATTCTAATTTTATGCTATCTTTCATTTTACCATAAAAAAAAGGTGTATGTATGAAAATTTGAAAAATAGATTAAGTATATAATTATAGTATAGATTTTTTCTATCAACTTGTCGAATTGTATTGAAATAACTTTACTTTTAGCAAACATACTTTTAACATAATATTAAATATTTACTTTTGATGAAGAGATGCAATTGGATATTTCTTTAAAAATAATAATTGGATATTCTACACTACTGTTCATGAAGGAATATATATGATAGAAAAATAGACAAAAAAAGAAACAAGCTAAAAAGCTTGTTTCTTTTTTATGTATAAATTTTTAATTATAATCAATTTATATATGATATTTTAGTATTCTTCCTGTTCTATTATACCATATCCACCATTTTTACGTTTGTAAACTAGAGCTATTTCATCAGTTGCATCATTTTTGAATATATAGAAATCATGTCCAACTAATTCCATCTGAAGAACTGCTTCTTCTTCACTCATTGGTTTTATATTTATTCTCTTACGTCTTTTGATTATGAATAATTCATCTTCAAAATCTTCTAAGTCTTCTTCTAATATAGCATCGTTTATTTCTGGACTATCGAATCTTATACTCTTGTTTTCCTGATGTCTCTTCTGCATTTTATCTTTGTATTTTTTAAGCTGTATTTTTAATTTGTCAACTACAAGATCTATTGCAGGGTATAAGTTTTCCTGAGATTCTTCTGCTCTTATAACATGACCATTCTTAGGAGCTATAGTTACTTCTATTTTATGTCTTCCTTTCTTAGCACTTACAGTAACTTTTACATCTGTATCTGGGCTTACGTATTTGTCCAATCTACTTAGTTTGCTTTCTATGTTCTCTTTTATTCCCTGAGTTAATTCCATTTGTTTTCCAGATATAGTAAGTTTCATAACTACCTCTCCTTTCGGTATCAAGCCTAATTCCTTTAATATCATCACATATTTCTTGATATTTTCTATTACTTATTACATTTCTTTAAGTAATCGCTTGATATTTATTTCTTGTTATATATATTCTACATACATTTAATATTTCCTTCTTTTTTTATAGAAATTTTTATTTTTTTCTGAAAATTTTACAGAAAATTTCTATTTTTGATAATTGTTTTTACACATATATTCGTGGATAATGTGGATATTATTCTGTTGATATTGTGGATAAGTTTGTTGATAAGTATTTTTTTGTGCATATTACTTGAGTGTAGGTTTTTATTTTTCCACAGAAAAATGTGTATATTGTTATTAATTTGTTAATTGTTTTTACTTAACATTAATATAGATTTTTTATATATACAATTTTTATCAAATAGATTTTATCTATATGTATTGTCAAACGTTTTTTGTTATTTTATTATGTTACTATCTTCTGAATTTACTATATTTTATGTAAATTTAATTAAAATTTTATATTTAAAGGAGTGTTGATATATTGAATTTTATTAAAGGTAAATCAAAAAAGATAATCTTTTTAATAATTCTCTTTGCTCTAATAATAACAGGAGTAAATGCTATTTTACCTATGTATACCTCAGCACCTATATTTATTTCTTCTAATATTATACCCACGGCTATTGTTTCTGCTACATTAGGTCCTATTTTGGGTGCTTTATATGCTGCAGTAGCCAGTATTATTCTTAATAATATTGGAATGGGCTCTGGTACTATAATTTATACTCTTATATTTCAAATATTGGAAGCTTTTTTAATTGGTATTATATGGTATAAGAATTCTGATTCTATTTTTAAAAATATTATCAAATACATTGTATCTGTTATTGGGTTTACTTTTATAGTAAAACCTTTATCATTCGCCATTTTCTATCTATTTAATAAAGAAATTCTTGGCGAATTATCTTTCTTAGAATATTTTAGTAATACATATACTTCTTTTATTCAGAATAATTCAACTAATACAATCTTAATGTATCGGTTTTCTTTTTTAATTCTACTAATAATCAAGTATATCGTGAATTACTTTAATAAAAAATAATTTGGAGGTAATTATTATGCACAAAAGAATTATGGCTCTTCTTTTATCTTCTGTACTAGCTTTCTCTGTAGTTGGATGCTCTCCTAAAGAAGAAGAAAAAGAAGCAACAAACACATCGGGTTCTATATCTACTATAACTGTTGATGAATTAGACCCATCATCTATGCAAGTAGTAGATATAAGAGGCGAGGAACAGTTTATAGGTTGGAATACTGAAGATGGTCACGGCGGTCATATTAAAGGAGCTGTGGACTTTCCTGAAACTTGGTTAGACATGGATCTTTCTAAAGACTCTGCTATTGGAACTGAAATGAAATTAGAATTAGAGAGAAGACATCTTGATACTTCTAAAAAAACAGTTCTTTATAGCAATGATACTGTATCAGAAGAAGATGCAAAAAAATATCAAGAATTAGGATTCACTGATTTATCTATCTTAGAAGGTGGATATAACTCATATGTTGAGGCAAAAAAAGAAACATCTTCTCTTCCAAAATATGATATATATGTTCATCCACAGTGGGTACAGGATTTAATCGATGGTAAAAATCCTGAAACTTATAATGGTAATGATTTTAAAATAGTTGAAGTATCTCTTGGTAGCGAAGATGGAGAATATGAAGGTGGTCATATAAAAGGTGCTGTAAATGTTAAGGATACTTTTAATCATCTTCCTGGTTTAAGAGCTTTAGCTGAATACGACGCAGTTCCTCTTGAAGAACAGTTAAAATTCTGGAATAGAAATAGTGATGATGTTATCAAAAAAGATTTAGAAAATCTAGGTATAACTAAAGATACTACTGTAGTTCTATACGGTACTACTCCAGCAACTACTGCTGCTGCAAGGGCTGCTCTAATAATGAAATACGCAGGTGTTAAAGATATACGTATATTAAATGGTGGAAAAACACTTTGGAAACTTCAAGGAAGAGAACTTGAAGAAGGAACTAATACACCAGAAAAAGTTGATTTTGGGGCAGATGTTCCACAGAACCCTGATGTTATATATGACTATGATGAGGAATTAAAAGTTGTTGAAAATCCTGACAAAGCTGTTGTAGCATCTATAAGAAGTTGGGATGAGTATACTTGTAAAGTTAGTGGATACACTTATATAGGAGAAGCTGGTGATATAGCTAATTCTCGTTTTGGATATGCAGGTTCAGATCCATATAGTATGGAAGACTTTAGAAATGTTGATAATACTATGTTCAACTATGAATTAATGGAAGAAAGATGGAATAAATGGGGAATAACTCCAGACAAAGAAGTTTCATTCCATTGTGGTACTGGCTGGAGAGCTAGTGAAACTTACTTCTATGCAGAAGCAATGGGTTGGGAAGATATCCATGTTTATGATGGTGGATGGTATGAATGGCATAAAGTAAAAGGAAGTCCTAAAAAAGAAAAAGGGCTACCTAAAGATGCTCCAGAGGAAAAACCTGAAGAATATTTCGTAGTAAAAGAAAAATAATACACACAAAAAAAGAGATGAAGCATTTGCTTCATCTCTTTTTTTAGATATTCAGCTGACCTGGTCTTTACCCCCACACTCGCCTACTGGAGGGTTCGCTCTGGTTCGCATCACTACTACTCTCTCTCGATTGGAATTTATTTTTGAATATCGGTAGGTCTTACTTCTAGGCCGCACTATGATCACTGCCCCGCTTTTAGGACTAGCTTACGTGGATCCCTTTGCCTGCGACTGGCCTGGACTTTCAACCACAGACCTGAACATCTTTACATATTTTAATATATTTATCTTAACTCGTCAATATTTTTCTTTATTCTAATAAATATTTCCCTAGATTAATCTATATTTCTCGTCAAGAATGTCAAAACTATTATCTCGTCTACTCCATATATTTTAAGCTTTTTAGAAATCTCATTTACAGTAGTTCCTGTAGTAAATATATCATCGACTAATATTATCCTCTTTCCTATTATTTCCTCGCTATCCTCTTTAACTTCAAAGGCGTTTTTTAATTCTTTTTCACGTTGAAATTTATTGAGTGCATAGAGTCTTTTTGTGTTTCTATTTCTCTTTACACAGTCGATTATGGGTATTTCAGTGTATTTTGATAGATATCTAGCTATTTTTTCAGCTTGATTAAATCCTCTAGTTCTCATTCTCTTTTTATGTAGAGGTACTGGGATTATATAATCTGCAGAAAGCTGCTCAAATTCTAGCTTATCCTTCATTACCTGGGCAATATATCTTGACATATATGTGTTTCCATAGTACTTCAACGAAAGCACTAATACCTTACTTTTATCACAATACTCTATGCAGGATATAGCTCTATCAAAGTAGAAATTCTTATTCTCACAAAATTTACATCTCGTGTATTCTATCTTTTTTTCTTCTACTTTGCCATATCCCTCTCTATAGTCTTTAAATTTTTCTAAAATATACTCCTCATCGTCATCAATTTCCAAATTCACTGTACCTTGCGACTCACTATTTCCCGTCAAAATTATACAGTTATCCTCTATTTCCTTAATATCCTCATCTGTAAATTTATCCTCTTCGTCATCGCACTTTTCAAAATTTATCCTATTTATCACAGGTTTTCCACATTTAGGACACTCTTCTTTGATAAATATCATCTCTTCAAAACAATCCTTACAAAGAGAATACGTATTATTTGGATCTATAGGCTTTTGACATATTAAACAGGTTATATTTTGTGGAAAGAAAAAATCCATGATCAATGATAGATAATTCAACTATACTAACACTCCTTCTCTTTTTATCCGGTTAAGCTTGAAGGCTAGGTTTGAATATCTAGCGTTCACTCTATTGTTTTGAATCATCTGTTTTAAGTATCTAACATCTCCAACTAATACAACAAGCTTTTTAGCTCTTGTTATAGCTGTATAAAGTAGGTTTCTAGATAATAGCATAGGCGGTGCCCAAGCTATTGGTATTACTACCACTGGGAATTCACTACCCTGACTTTTGTGTATTGTAGTACAGAAACTGTGGTCGAGCTCGTCTAGTTCTTCAAAATTGTATTCAACTATTCTTGAACCTTCAAACATAACGTAGATAATTTTTTTGTTCTTGTCTATATAGTAAATATATCCAATATCTCCATTATATATACCCTCTCCGTTTTCTGTTTCGTCCTCATTTTTCCAACTTTTTGTATAGTTGTTTTTTATCTGCATTACCTTATCACCTATTCTAAATATCCTCTTGTTTAAAGTAACCTCGACCTTTCTTTCTGATGGCGGGTTTAGGTATCTCTGCAGAATTATGTTCATATTTGTAACCCCTATATCACCTTTTCTCATAGGGCTTAATATCTGTATATCTTCAAGTGGATCGACCTTATAGAATTTAGGAAGTCTTGTTTCTACAAGTCCTATAATAGTGCTCATTATCTCCTCATTTGTCGCTGCATTTAAGAAGAAAAAGTCCTTATTTTTTGCGTTTAGATATGGAGCTTCTCCGTTATTTATCTTATGTGCATTGACTATTATCATACTCTCCTGAGCTTGTCTAAATATCTCATCAAGTCTTACAACTTTGATAACTTGAGAATCTATTATATCTCTAAGAACATTTCCTGCGCCTACTGATGGAAGCTGGTCACTATCTCCTACTATTATAAATCTAGTCCCTGGTTTTATAGCATTTACAAGGCTAAACATTAGAAGTATATCTATCATAGATGCTTCGTCTACAATTATTACATCTGCTTTTATAGGCTCCTCTTCATTCTTAAAGAATACTAAATCGTCATCTGTAGAGTATCCCATTTCAAGAAGTCTGTGAATAGTCTTAGCTTCTTCATTAGATGTTTCACTCATCCTCTTGGCTGCACGTCCTGTTGGCGCTGCAAGTACTACCTCTTTCTTCTGGCGTCTAAATATCTTTATAATTGTATTGATTGTAGTTGTTTTCCCTGTACCTGGTCCACCTGTGATAACACTTACACCGCTCTGTAAAGCCTCTGTAACAGCTTCTCTCTGTCTATTAGCTAACTTTATACCTTCAGCCTTTTCTACAGCTTCTATTTCTGCATCTATATCTATTTTTTTATCCTTTTTAAAGTCAAAAGTTGCAAGCTCTATAAGCTTCTTGCACACACCATTTTCTGCTAGATAATAGTTCATTAGATATACAAGCAAATTATCTCCTATCTTATCTAGTTTAACTTTCTGAGCATATGCTAAATCTAATAGGCATTCAGTTATTTTTTCGACCTCTACACCGAGAAGCTTAACGGCTTCTCTTTCAACATCAATTTCTGGTAAAAATGTATGTCCCTCTCCAAGAGCTTTTTTTAAGACATAGATTATTCCCTGGCTAATTCTGTCTTTAGAATCTCTTTCTATACCTATCTTTTGAGCTAGGTTATCTGCTATTTTAAAGCCTATCCCCCTTATATCTTCTGCAAGTCTATACGGGTTTGATTTTATTAGTTTCATAGCTCTATTGTTGTATTTTTTATATATCTTTAAACATAGGTTTGGAGTTATTCCAAATGGAGCTAATTCAAGAATTATTTTTCTAAGTTCTCTATCTTCTTCATAGCTTTCTACAATCTGAGCAACTTTTTTCTTTCCTATTCCATCTATTTCCTGAAGTCTTTCTGGAGCATTTTGAATAACATCCAACGTATCTACGCCAAATCTATCAATTATTTTGTTTGCCATTTTTTCTCCTATACCCTTAATCATTCCAGATGCTAGGTATACCCTAATGCCCTCTATAGATGTCGGTGTAACAGGTACAAAATTGCTGACTTCAAACTGGTTTCCGTACACCTTGTGTCGTCCCCATTTACCTTCAACTTCAACTGTCTCGCCTACAGAAAGGGTTGGCATACATCCCACCACAGAAATTTCTCCATCTTCATTAGTAAGCTTTGCTATTGTATATCCATTATCTTCATTTTGAAAAACTATATCTGTTATTAATCCTTCTATTCTCTCCACTTTTTCACCTCCTATGTTATAAATCTATATTTTTGTTTTCTATTTATATTTTCACTGCATATAAGATTAATTATACTAATTGTAGGAGTTTTTTTCAAACATAAGTTCGTTTTAACACACTTTATCTCCATTTTTTCTCATTACAGCTTTTCCTGGAGCTCCTACTAATTCACATATATTTTTAAATCTTCTATCGTGTCCACAAGCTTCTTTGTGAATTTCATTAGCTGCATAATGTGCGTATTCATGCCTAATTATCCCTATTACAGTCTTTTCATCGTACTCTCCAGATACCGTCTTTGTTGAAAATTCAAAACAAACTGGTACTATTTTCTTGTCTTCTATCTTAAATTTATACATTCCAAGACTTCTTGTCATTCTCGGATTTATTTTTATTGGAAGTTCAGATCCCTTTTTACCAAGAATTCTATCCATCTTTTTCATTTCTTTTCTTATATCTTCTACTGTCCAAGATTTACCCATGACAACTCCCTCCTTTTATACATATCTATATTTATAATAATATATTTTTCTAAAAAAAATGCATACACTTATCAATCGAAAAAGTGTATGCATCTAAAATTCTAATTAATTTTTATTATTCACCTAGAGCTTCTTTTCTAAGTATTTCAGCTTTGTCAGTTCTTTCCCATGGAAGATCTATGTCAGTTCTACCAAAGTGTCCGTAAGCTGCACACTGTTTGTATATTGGTCTTAAAAGGTCTAAGTCTCTTATTATCGCACCTGGTCTTAAGTCGAAGTGTTTGTTTACTAGTTCAACTAGTTTTTCTTCAGAAACTTTTCCAGTTCCGAATGTATCAACGAATATAGATAGAGGTCTAGCAACACCTATAGCGTATGATAATTCTATTTCACATTTGTCTGCAAGTCCAGCTGCTACTATATTTTTAGCAACATATCTTGCTGCATAAGCTGCAGATCTGTCAACTTTTGTTGGGTCTTTACCAGAGAATGCTCCACCACCATGTCTAGAGTATCCACCGTAAGTATCTATTATTATTTTTCTTCCTGTAAGTCCTGTATCTCCCTGTGGTCCACCTACAACGAATCTTCCTGTTGGGTTTACATAGTATAATGTTTCTTCATCAAGAAGTTCTGCTGGTATAACAGCTTTTATAACGTGTTCTATTAAGTCTTTTCTTATCTGTTCAGTTGTTACATCTTCACTGTGCTGAGTAGATATTAATATTGTATGAACTCTTACTGGTTTATTGTCTTCGTATTCTACAGTTACCTGAGTTTTTCCGTCTGGTCTTAAGTATTCAAGAAGTCCAGATTTTCTAACTTCTGTTAATCTTCTAGATAATTTGTGAGCTAAAGATATTGGTAATGGCATAAGTTCTGGAGTTTCATTACAAGCAAATCCGAACATTATACCCTGGTCTCCTGCTCCTACTTTTTCTATTTCTTCTTCAGTTACTTCTCCTGATTTACTTTCTAATCCTTCGTCAACACCCATTGCTATATCGCCTGACTGTTCATCTATAGATGTTATAACTGCACAAGTGTCACAGTCAAATCCGAATTTAGCTCTTGTGTATCCTATTTCTTTTACTGTTTCTCTAACTAATTTTGGGATATCAACGTATGCTGATGTACTTATTTCCCCTGCTACTAATACTAATCCTGTTGTAACTGTTGTTTCACATGCAACTCTTGATTTTGGATCTGCTTCTAATAATGCGTCTAGTATTGAGTCTGATATCTGGTCACAGATTTTATCTGGATGTCCTTCAGTTACTGATTCTGATGTAAATAAATGTCTTGCCATTCTTTCTTTCCTCCCTTTTCCTTTAAATTACCTTTTTATATTACGTCGTCTTCCTATTATGGATTTCTCCAATTTTCTTTTTATTATTCTTTATGTTAGTTATTGTATTTATCTATTTGCGTTAATTTGCAAAGAATTTTTATAATAAAAAAACCTCTTCACTAAAAGAAGAGGTTAATTATGCATAACTAATTAACATAACCTCATCTTTCAGGATAAATCCTGTAGGAATTAGCACCTTTTCCCTTGTGGGTGGTTGCCGGGCTTCATCGGGCCTGTCCCTCAGCCTCTCTTGATAAGGTAATCAAGATTGTCTATTTTTTCAACGAATTTAATTTTATAATAGATTATATCTTTTGTCAATATAAAATTCAAACCAAAAGATAAATTATTATTTTTAGATAATTTTATTTTTCTGTAAGTGCAAACATTAATTCTCCCTTGCACACTAATTCACCGTCAACATAAGCTGTGGCATCTGCTTTTCCTATGTTTCTCTTTAAGGCCTTCATTTCTATTTCCATAGTTAATGTATCTCCTGGTCTTACTTCTCTTTTAAATCTTACTTTATCTATGCCAGCAAATACGCCTAGTTTCCCCTTGTTTTCTTCAAGAGACATCATAGCAACTGCACCTACCTGTGCCATAGCTTCTATTATTAAAACGCCTGGCATTAGAGGGTATTCTGGGAAATGCCCCTGGAAAAATGGTTCATTAGCAGTCACATTTTTTATACCTACTGCTCTTTTTCCCTCTTCAAGTTCAACTATTTTATCTACTAAAAGAAATGGATATCTATGTGGTATTATTTCCTTTATCTGATCAATATTTAACATATCTTTCTCCAAATTACTCTATTTTAAATTTGAGGAGTTTAGATACTAAACCCCTCAATCCTCTTTACAATTTGATATTTATTATTTTTCTTCTGCTGGCATTGATTTGAAAGATCCACCAGTTTTTAATACGTCTAATGAACTTAATGCTGCACCAGTACCTGTTGCAACACAAGATAATGGATTGTCAGCTATTTTAACTTTTATTCCAGTTCTCTGTTCTATTTTCTTGTCTAGTCCGTATAATAGTGATCCTCCACCAGTCATAACTATTCCTGATTCACTTATATCTGCAGCTAATTCAGGTGGTGTTTTTTCAAGTACAGAGTGAGTTGTAACAACTATCTGTTCTACACATTCATCTAAAGCTTCTAATGTTTCTGCTGAGCTTATTTCAACAGTACATGGAAGTCCTGTTATCTGGTTTCTTCCTGTTACTTTCATGAATTTTTCTTCTTCTCTCTTGAATGCACTACCTATTTCCATTTTAACTTTTTCAGCTGTTCTTTCACCTATTATAAGGTTGTGCTGTTTTTTCATGTATTTTGTTATTGCGTCGTCAAATTTATCTCCACCCATTTTTATAGAGTCGCTGACAACAGCTCCACCAAGAGATATTACTGCTATATCGACAGTACCACCACCGATATCTATTATCATGTTTCCACTTGGTTCACCTATTTCTATTCCTGCACCTATTGCAGCAGCTATAGGTTCTTCTATAACATAAACTTCTCTAGCTCCAGCCTGTTTTGTAGCATCTTCAACCGCTCTTTTTTCAACCTCTGTAACGCCAGTTGGTACACATACCATTATTCTAGGCATTACTATTTTACCGAAGCCTTTCTTTTCTACTATTTTTTCAACAAAATATTTTAACATTTTTTCTGTTGTATTGTAGTCAGATATAACACCATCTCTAAGAGGTCTTATAGCTGATATATTAGCAGGTGTTCTACCTATCATTCTTTTTGCTTCTTTACCAACCGCTAATATTTCATTTGTTTTATTATCTATTGCAACTACTGAAGGTTCTTCAAGTACTATTCCTTTTCCACTCACATATACTAAGACATTAGCTGTCCCTAAATCTATTCCTATATCAGCACCAGATACTTTTGCCATTTCAAAAACTCCTTTGTCATTTAAATATTTTTTGCTAAATAAATTTAGCTATATACTCAATTATATCATATTTTCAAATTATTATTATCTTGTAAATCTATTATTTTTCCGCATTATTAATAAACCTTAGGTATTTTCCAATTTTAAATATTATTCAACTATTTCTATGTTTCCACCTAAAGCTCTTATTTTTTTGTCTATATCCACATAACCTCTCTGTATATGGTATATTTCACCTATCTGTGTTTCACCTTCTGCTATAAGTCCACATAATATAAGTGCTGCACCAGCTCTTAAATCAGTTGCATTAACTTTAGCTCCGTATAATTTATCAACACCATTTACTATAGCGCTTCTTCCTTCTATTTTTATATCTGCTCCCATTCTGTTGAATTCAGCAACATGCATAAATCTATTTTCAAATACAGTTTCTATAACAACTGCTGTAC
The DNA here is from genome assembly GCF_047807365.1 of Peptacetobacter sp. AB800. Classification (NCBI taxonomy): domain Bacteria; kingdom Bacillati; phylum Bacillota; class Clostridia; order Peptostreptococcales; family Peptostreptococcaceae; genus Peptacetobacter; species Peptacetobacter sp. AB800. The sequence continues at coordinate 42,732 of NZ_JBLOUI010000008.1, forward strand.
CATTAGCTATTGTAAGCATTGCCATAAACTGTGCCTGCACATCTGTTGGGAATCCAGGATGTGGAAGTGTTTTTATATCTATTGGTTTTAATACTTCTGGTCCTATTACTCTAACCGCATTTTCCATTTCGATTATTTCACAACCAGTTTCTCTTAATTTTGCTATTATTGGTTTTAAGTGTTCCATAAGTACGTTTTCCACAGTTATATCACCTTTTGTCATAGCTGCTGCAACCATATATGTAGCTGCTTCTATTCTGTCAGGTATTACTGTATGTTCAGCACCTTTTAAAGATTCAACACCTTTTATTTTTATTGTATTTGTTCCTGCACCTTTAACATTTGCTCCCATTTCATTTAGGAAGTTAGCTAAGTCAACTATTTCTGGCTCTTCTGCTGCATTTTCTATTATAGTTGTTCCTTCTGCTAATGCTGCAGCCATCATTATGTTTTCTGTAGCCCCTACTGATGGGAAATCAAGGTATAATTTGTTCCCAGTTAGTTTTTCTGTTTTTGCTTCAACAAATCCATGATCTATTTCTACTTCTGCCCCTAATGATTTAAATCCTTTTAGATGTAGGTCTATAGGTCTTGTTCCTATAGCACATCCTCCTGGCATAGATATTTTTGTATGGTTAAATCTAGCAAGTAAAGGTCCCATCACTAAGAATGAAGCTCTCATTTTTCTAACTAGTTCGTATGGTGCTTCACAAGTAGTTATATTGCTTGCATCTACTGTTAAAGTAGTTCCTTCATATGTTACTTCAGCACCTAAATGTCTTAAAAGATCTGATATAACATGAACATCTCTAAGATTTGGTACTCCTTTTAAAACTGATTTCCCTTCTGCAAGTAATGTAGCTGCTATTATTGGTAATACAGCATTTTTTGCTCCGTCTATTTTAACTGTACCTCTTAAAGGTTCACTCTTTTTAACTATTATTTTTGGCATATTTTTTCTCCTCTAACTTTTATCTATATTTAATTTGGCTATCTCTCATATTTATATATTTATTCTATCGTCTAGTATTTTTATGTTTATATTCTATTTTAATACACTGTTTTTTAGTGTATTTATGTTTAATTTTTATTTTTATCGTATTCTTTATTATATAATAATTTTCTAAAAATTTCATTACTCTTGATGAGTTTGTAACCTTTTTTAATTAGTCGCAAAATTTGAATCATTTCATCATTTATCTACAATTCAACATTTTACGCCTTATCAATTATATCACTTTATGTAAACTTTATGAAGGGATTAACAAAAAAAAGACTGTATTTTTATAAATACAGTCTTTTCTAAAAAATAATCTATTATTCTATTTTAATTATTCACCTTTAACTAGGTTGTATTCGTACTGTTTAACACCGTCTGCATTGTAAACATCTGTAAATCCATTGTCTACTAAGAACTGTGCTAATTTTCCACTCTTGTTTCCTGAGTTGCAGTATACTATAACCTTTTTGTCTTTGTACTGTTCTAATTCACCTAATTTATCTTCAGCTTCATCAACGAATACGTTTATAGCACCATCGATATGTCCTTTAGCGAAATCTTTAGCATCTCTAGCGTCTATTACTACAGTGTTAGCAGTATCTTTCATTGCTTCTACTACTTCATCACCTTTCATAGTTTTAACTTCTGCTTTTTCTGCTTTAGGTTCTTCTTTACCCTGAACTAATTCATATTCATACTGTTTAACACCATCTGCATTAGAAACATCTGTAAATCCGTTGTCTACTAATAACTGTGCTAATTTTCCACTCTTGTTTCCTGAGTTGCAGTATACTATAACTTTTTTATCTTTATACTGTTCAAGATCACCAAGTTTAGATTCAGCTTCATCTACAAAAACATTTAATGCTCCTTTTATATGTCCAGCTTCGTATTCAGAAGCATCTCTAGCATCTATTACTACAGTGTTAGCATCTTTCATAGCTTCCACTACTTCGTCACCTTTTATAGTTTTAACTTCTGCTTTAGCCTGTTCCTGCTGAGTATCTTCTTTTGGAGCTTCTTCCTGTTTACTACATCCAACAGCACCTATAGATAATACTAATGCTGCACCTATTGCTAGAACTTTAAATTTTTTGTTTAATTTCATTTTGTGTCCCTACCTTCCATAGTTGATATGCGTTCTTGCTTTAATTATAACATATAAAAACATTTTTTTACGATTTTAATCTTTTTAATTTATAGTTAATAACTATAGTATAACCAAGTAATATAGTTTTGGTAAATATATAATTTATTCATTTATTCATAAGTTTTACTTATGAATATTTTTTGCATAAAAAAAAGTGTATTTTCATACACTCTAATTTATTTCTTTATTTTTCATTTTTATTTTTTATTCTAAATAATCTTTTCAACCCACGTCCTATTACCTGGAAGAAAGTCAAAGATTTTAATAATTTGTCTGATTCTATATATTTGTTTACAGCTCTTAAAGTAGCTTTGTTATCTCTTGTAGAAAAGCTATATGTTCCATTTTCTTTGGTAACTATTGCAAAACGAGATATCCATTTTCCACGAAAACTTACAGATCCAAGTACATGATCTACTTCTGTCCAAGGAATCTGAATGTAATCATTTACATTTTTTTCATTATAGAATTCAAACGCTTTATCACCAATCATTACATTTCCGTAGCTAGTTAAACCTAAAAATGATGTTGCAGGTACTGTATAGTCTACTTTTGTATTCATTGATTGTGCCATAAAACACCCTCCTAAAAATTATTATATTTAAAGAAAAAGCTCAGATAACTGAGCTTTTCCTTTGTAATATATTTGAAAATATTTAATTACATTATACCTAATAAGTGAGCACCTATACCAACTATGAATAATGCTATGATTATTACTATTGGAGATACATTTTTCTTTAATAACTTACAGCATAATAATGTTAATAATAAAGCTGCAAGTCCAGGTATTAACTGATCTAAGTTAGCCTGTAATGTAGTTGTTTTAACTACATCTAGAGCATTTCCACCTAATGAGTTATACATTGTAAGTGCCTGTTTTATACCTTCTGCTCCAGCTGGTAAGCTAGCCCAATCTATGTAAGCACCTTCAGGCTGTGTAACCTTAGAAACTATTGGAGTAAATGATATACTTACCCAACGCTGAACTAGAGAACCTATTATGAACATACCAAGTATTGAAGCTCCCTGAGTTACTTTTCCTAATAATCCACCAGATAAATCCTGTGCTATTGAGTTACCAACTTTGTATCCGAATTCCTGAGTGTACCATAAGAAAGCAACACGGATTATGTTCCATGCTAAGAAGAATATTAGTGGACCAACTATATTTCCACTTAATGCTAAAGATGCACCTAATGCACCAAGTATTGGTCTTAGAGTGAACCAGAATACTGGGTCACCAACCCCTGCTAGAGGTCCCATCATACCAACTTTAACACCCTGTATTGCCTGGTCGTTAACTTCAGCACCATTAGCTCTTTCTTCTTCAAGTGCTAATGTAACCCCTATAACTGGAGCTGATACATAAGGATGTGTATTATAGAATTCCATGTGTCTTTTTAAAGCAGCAACCTGGTCTTCTTTATTTGTATATAATTTTTTGATAGCTGGTATCATTGAATAACACCATCCACCATTCTGCATACGTTCATAGTTCCAAGAACCCTGAAGGAACTGATGACGCCAAGCAACAGACATACGGTCTTTTTTAGTTAATGTTTTTCTTTCTGCCATTTTTCTTTTCCTCCTTCAAGATTAATATTCATTTAATATATCGCCAAGTGGATCTCCAGAACCACCATTTCCATTACCACCGTTTCCAGCACTTTCTTTTAGTCCTAAGTATAATAGAGCTAAAGATATACCTATTGTACCTAATGCTATAAGTGTTAACTTGTCTATAGCAGCTAAAACGAATCCTAGAGCGAAGAATGGCCATGTTTCTTTTGTTGACATCATGTTTATAACCATCGCATACCCAACAGCGGCAACCATTCCACCACCGATTGACATACCATCAGCTAACCATGCTGGCATTGCATTTAATGCACTTGTTACAACTGATGCTGGTACGAAACATAAAGCTGCAGCTGGTATAGCTATTCTTACACCCTGAAGTAATATAGCTATTATATGCCACATTTCCATTTTTCTCATGTTTGCTTCTTCAGCAGCAGCATCCATGAAGTGAACTATTGGTATAGATAATGTACGAACTATCATAGTTAAGAATAAACCTGCTACTGATAGTGGTATAGCAACTGCTATAGAAGTAGATATTGCAGTCTGAACATTAGTAGTTCCACCATTTAATCCTAATACCATTATTATTGCAGAAGCAACTGATGCTAAAGCAGCATCTGGTGCAACTGCAGCACCAACGTTTGCCCATCCAAGAGCTATCATCTGTAATGAACCACCAAGGATTACACCCTCAGTTAAATGTCCACTTACTAATCCTATTAATGTACATGCCACTAGAGGCTGATGGAACTGGAATTCATCTAGAACCCCTTCCATACCTGCTAGCAAGGCAACAACAATTATTAAAAGTACTGTTATCATTGACATAACTTTATATCCTCCTCGCCTTTATGCTTTTGCTAATTCAGCTTTTGCTTTTTTAAGAAGATCATCGATATTTTCTGCTGATTCACTTGGAACCTTACGAACATCAAATTTTATTCCCATATCTTTTAATTCTTCTATTGTTTCTATATCTTTTGCGTCCATTGCTATTGCTTTATTTGCAACAACTTTACCTACAGAGTGAGCCATAGAACCTAAGTTTAGTTCTTTAATTTCAACTCCACCTTTTATTGCTCTTAAAGCATCCTGTGGTGTTTCGAATAATAACATTGCTTCAGTATTTCCAAAACGAGTATCTTTCTGAACTTTTATCATTTTGTCTATTGGAACAACGTTTGCTCTAACCCCAGGAGGAGCCGCCTGTTCTATCATTTTTTTACGTAAATCATCGTGAGCAACAGAGTCTGAAACTACGATTATACGATTTGGTTTTGTTGTTTTTGTCCAAGTTGTAGCAACCTGTCCATGTAATAAACGTGTATCTATACGAGCTAACACGTATTTTATTTTTCCGTCACCTATTACTGTTCCTTCTGGTATTGCACCACCAGCAGTTGCCTGAACTGGAGCAGCTTCTTCTTTTTTAGGTTCTAAAGATTCAGGACAAACTTTTATTCCTTCTCTTCCAGCACCTACTATATAAGCTGCTATTTCGTGAGCAGTTTCCATAGATAGACGTGCACCGTATGCTTCTACAAGCATTGGTAAGTTAAGACCAGTAACTATAGCCCATTTTTCGTGTCCTTCAACAAGTCCTGTAGCCTGATTGAATGGTGTACCACTCCATAAGTCTACTAAGAATAAAACTTCTTCAGGATTTTCGAATGTAGCAATAGCTTCTTCCATCTTAGCTTTTAAATCGTTTGGGCCTTCGCTTGGCTGTAATGTAACAGCTTTAACATCCTGCTGTTCACCAAATATCATTGATACTGACTGTAGTATCCCATTAGCGAAGTCACCATGACTAGCAAGAACAATTCCTACCATATCTCTTTTCCTCCATCCATTAATTTTTATATTCTCGAGTTTATGAATAGAGAAGGCAAATTATCGTCATAAAATTGCATTTTAAACCAACCTCTTAAAGTTAAAAATATCACAATTAAATTAATATAATAGCTCTATACCATTGGGTATCAGTCTTTTGCTTTCCCTTTTCCCAAAACTCATTAAATACATTATCCATTATATAGAACATTAAAATTTTTTTCAACAATTATTTGACAATATGAATTTCTTATGAAAATAGGATAACCTTTGTCTACTTTATTTGTTAATAAAAAAAAGCTATGCTGATTTTTTATTAACAAAATTTGCATAGCTTTACTTTATATTTTTATTTATTACTTTTCTTGCTAAAATATTTTTTCAATTTCTTTATAAAACTAAATTATAATAGTTTTTTTCTATACATTATTCAACTGTAACAGATTTAGCAAGATTTCTTGGTTTATCTACATCAAGACCTTTCATTGTTGATACATAATAAGCTAGTAGCTGCATTGGGACAACTGCAACTATAGGCACTAACATATCATCACAGTTTGGTATGTATATTACTTCATCAGAAACTTTTTCAACGCTAGTATTGTGTTCTTGAGCTATTGATGCAACAAATGCACCTCTTGCTTTTACTTCCCGCATATTTGAAACCATTTTTTCGAATAAGTTTTCCTGTGTTGCTACAGATATTACCGGAGTTCCTTCTTCTATAAGAGCTATTGTTCCGTGTTTTAATTCTCCTGCAGCAAATGCTTCTGAGTGTATGTATGAAACCTCTTTTAATTTTAAAGAGCCTTCCATAGCTAATGAGTAGTCTACTCCTCTTCCAAGGAAGAATACATGCTCTTTAGAAACTATTTTTTCAGCAGTTTCTTTTATTTTATCTTGGTTATCTAATACTTTCTGAATTTTTTCTGGAAGTTCTTTCATTTTTTCTATAGTTGATAAATATTCTTCTCTATTTATTGTTCCTTTTTCAAGGGCAAAGTTTAGAGCTATCATATATAGAGAAGTTATCTGAGTAGTGTATGCTTTTGTTGAAGCAACTGCTATTTCAGGTCCAGCCCAAGTATAGAATACTTCATCTGCTTCTCTTGATATTGATGAACCTACAACATTTGTTATCGCAAGTATTTTAGCACCTTTAGCTTTTGAATCTCTTAAAACTGCTAGTGTATCAGCTGTTTCTCCAGACTGACTTACAAGTATTACTAAAGAATGTTCGTCTACAAAGTTATCACTGTATCTGAATTCTGATGCTATATCTGTTATTACTGGAACTTTTAGGTATTTTTCTAAAGCATTTTTTCCAAGTAATCCAGCGTGGTATGCTGTACCACAAGCAACTATATATATTCTATTTATATTATCTAAATCTTCTTTTGTTAAATGGATTCCATCTAATACTATGTTTCCATTTTCGTCTATTCTTCTTTCAAGTGTATTTTTAACACCTTCTGGCTGTTCATTTATTTCTTTAAGCATGAAACAGTCGTATCCACCTTTTGAAGCTGCCTCTATATCCCATTTTACATCGTATATTTCTTTTTCAACAGGATTTCTATCAGCATCGTATATTTTTAATTCATCGCCTTTTATGTGAACAACTTCGCCATTTTCAAGGAAGTATACTTTTCTAGTGTATTTTAAAAGTGCTGGTATATCTGAAGCTATGAAGTTTTCTCCTTCTCCAACACCTGCTACAAGAGGACTGTCTTTTCTAACAGCTACTAATTCATCTTCGTTATCTTTGCATATAACACCTAGTGCATAAGCTCCTCTTAATCTAGCTACTGTTTTGTAAACAGCATCAAGAAGATTTCCTTCGTAGTATTTATCTACTAAGTGAGCTATTACTTCTGTATCAGTTTCTGATCTGAATTCTACTCCATCTTCTTTTAATTCTTCCTTTAATTCCATGTAGTTTTCTATTATACCATTGTGGACAACTGCTATTGTTTTGTCCATATTGAAATGAGGATGAGAGTTTACATCTGATGGTTCACCATGAGTAGCCCATCTTGTATGTCCTATACCTAAATTCCCTTTCATTTCATTTTTTTCAATGTCTTCTGCAAGTACAGCAAGTCTACCTTTGAATTTTCTGATTTCTAATTCACCATCATTGCATACAGCAATACCTGCTGAATCATAACCTCTGTACTCTAACTTTGATAGTCCATCAACTATCACCTCTGATGCATTTTTTGGTCCTAAGTACCCAACTATTCCACACATAATTCTGTGCCTCCTAAAAATTATTTATAATATATATTTTTAGAAGTAGTGATAAAAAAATTATTTACTCAAATTTCCCTTTGTCCAAAGAATCACTTCTAAGTTTTGAAGAAATTTTACGATGGTAAATACACCGCAGAGCACCCGCCGAATATTCGATTAACTCTGACCTCGTCAACTTGAAAATTAATTTATTTTACAAGTTCTGGCGCTAAAAACAGAAACGGAAACAAAAGCGTTCCCGTCTCCGTAATTTTACAACTAAGCAAGTCTTTCTTTTATAAGTTCTGCAAGATTAGTTGCTAATTCCTTTATCTGTTCTACTTCTTTACCCTCTAACATAACTCTCACAAGAGGTTCTGTTCCTGATGGTCTTATAAGAACTCTTCCTTCTCCATCAAGAAGTTTTTCTATTCTTTCTATTTCAGCTTTAACCTCTGGGAATTCCATGTATCTATTTTTATTTTCATTTTTAACCTTTGCGTTTATAAGTACCTGAGGATACTGTTCCATAACAGATGCTAATTCAGAAAGAGTTTTTCCTTCTTCAGCTATTATTCCTGATAATACTAGTGAACTTAATGTTCCATCTCCAGTTGTATTATTGTCTAGGAATATTAAATGTCCTGACTGTTCTCCACCAAGAACATATCCTTCTTTTAGCATTTCTTCCATTACGTATCTATCCCCTACTTTTGTTATAGCAAGGTCTATATCATTTTCTTTTGCTGCTATTTTTAGACCTATATTAGTCATTACAGTAACAACAAGAGTATTTTTAGCTAGTTTACCTTTTTTCTTTAAGTTTATAGCGCTTAGTATCATTATTCTATCGCCATCAACTATATTACCTTTTTCATCTACAGCTATTAATCTATCAGCATCTCCATCGTATGCAAGTCCGTAGTCTGCTCCTTCTTCAACCACAACTTTCTGTAAATTTTCTGGATGAGTTGATCCACATTTATCGTTTATATTTGTTCCATCTGGATCCGCAGCTATAGCTATTACTTCAGCCCCTAGTCTTCTATATGCTTCTGGAGCTACTTTTGAAGCTGCACCATTTGCACAATCTAGAACTATTTTTTTACCAGTTAAGTCAACTCCAGCAGATTCTATTAAGAAATCTACATATTCATTCTGAGCTTCATGTCTATGTATTCTTCTTCCAACTTCTGTTCCTATTGGATTTGAATCAACAGCGTCTATATCATCTATATATTTTTCTATTTCAAGTTCTATATTGTCATCTAGTTTGAATCCATCTTTATTGAAGAATTTTATTCCATTAAATTCTACTGGATTGTGTGAAGCAGATATTACAACACCACAGTCTGCGTTGTATTTTCTTGTTAGATATGCAACTGCAGGTGTAGGTATTACACCAACTGTTATAACATCACAGCCAACTGACATAAGTCCTGATATTAAAGCTGCTTCTAACATATCTCCAGATATTCTAGTATCTTTACCTACTACAACTTTTACTCTGTGGTCTCCTTTTGCAAGGACATAACCGCCTGCTCTACCTAGTTTGTATGCAAGGTTACAGTCAAGCTCTGTATTTGCTACTCCTCTTACTCCATCAGTTCCAAAATATTTTCTCATACTCTTCTCCCTTTCCCGGTATAAATTAAATCCTCTTTGTTTTATAACATTCTCATTTTTTCATCATTTGCTAATTAATCTTTTTTACTATTTTTGTATTTATTTTTCTTTTTTTAAATTCTCTTAAAAATTAATTAAATACTTTATATTTTTCATTATAGTTTTATTATTCTTCTTTTATTTATAAACGTTATCTTTTTACATAAGACTATTTTATTACTTATCAATAAAAAACTCAATAGAAATATTTTTATTATTAATATAAATAGATATTTAAGAAGATATTTGTGAGTATTTTTTATAAAAAAAGAAAGTCACCGAATAATCGATGACTTCCCAATATATGATAATTTAGTTTTTCCTAAACAAAAATCTATTTCTGTGTAGCTTCTATACCTTTTTCTAATGCTGATCTGTTTAATGGTATGAATTTAGCTTTTCTTTCCCCGAAAACTTTTTTGAAAGCTTCAAGAACAGAATCAACTGAAACAGTTCCAGATACACCTAAGTAAGCACCTAACATTATCATGTTAGCAACTTTAGGGTTACCTAATTCAGCTGCTAAGTCGTTTGCTGGTATATAATAAACATCTACATCATCTCTAGAAACTTTTTCGTGTATTAGAGAAGAGTTTACTAATATTTTTCCTCCAGGTACAACATCTTTCTGGAATTTGTGGAATGCTGGTAAGTTCATTAATATAGCTGCTGTAGCATCATCAGTTATTAATGGAGAACCTACTTCATGATCAGATACTGTTACTGCACAGTTAGCAGTACCTCCACGCATTTCTGGTCCATAAGATGGTAACCAAGAAACTTCTTTCTTTTCTAGCATTCCTGCATAAGTTAGTAACTGTCCCATAGACATAACACCCTGGCCTCCGAAGCCTGCACATATTACTCTAGCTGTAGACATTTACTTCACCTCCTGTTCGTCAAGATCTACGTCTTTAAAGTTTCCTAAAGGATAGTATGGTATCATGTTATCTCTTAACCACTGTAATGCATCTGGTGCAGTTTTACCCCAGTTTGTTGGGCAAGTAGATAATACTTCAACTATAGAGAATCCTTTTCCAGCTAACTGAACCTGGAAAGCTTTCTTTATAGCTTTTTTAGCTGCTCTTACGTGTGCCGGAGTATCAACAGTTACTCTTTCTACGAATACAGCACCTTTTATAGTAGCTAACATTTCAGCTATTCTTAAAGAGAATCCGTTTACTTCTGGATCTCTACCATCCTGGCAAGTTGTAGCTTTCTGACCAACTAATGTTGTAGGAGCCATCTGTCCACCAGTCATACCATATATAGCATTATTTACGAATATAGTAGTTATTTTTTCTCCTCTGTTTGCAGCATGTACTATTTCTGCAGCACCTATAGATGCTAAGTCACCATCTCCCTGATAAGTGAATACTACTTTGTCAGGCTGGCATCTTTTTATTCCTGTTGCACAAGCTGGAGCTCTACCGTGAGCAGCTTCCTGTGTATCACAGTTGAAGTAGTTATATGCTAAAACTGAACATCCAACTGGAACAACGCCTATAGCGTCGCCTAAAACACCTAATTCTTCTAAAACTTCAGCTACTAATCTGTGGATTATACCATGAGTACATCCTGGACAGTAGTGAGTCTGGACTTCCTGAAGTCCTTTAGTTCTTTCAAATACAACAGCCATTATTTAGCACCTCCTGAAAGTATTTCTTTTGCAAGTCTTGTTAAATCTTTTGGTAGTGGAACCATACCACCTGGTCTACCATGGAAGTGAACCGGTAATTTACATTCACATGCAAGTTTAACGTCTTCTATCATCTGTCCCATAGACATTTCTACAACGAATAAATCTTTAGCATTTGGTATTTTTGTAAATGCTTCATTTGGGAATGGCCATAAAACTTTAGGTCTTATTAAACCAACTTTTAATCCTTCTGCTCTTAAATCATCAACAGCGTTTTTAACAACTCTTGAAGTAGTTCCGTAAGCAACGAATACTAATTCAGCGTCATCTGTATTGTACATTTCATACTGAACTTCATTAGCTTCCATAGCTTTGAATTTTTCATTTAAGTGCCAGCAGTGTTCTTCTAGAACTTCTGGTGATAAGTATAAAGAGTTTATAACATTTGGTTTTCTCTGTCCTTTAGTACCAGTTGTAGCCCAGTCTTTTGGAGGTAATTCTCTTTTTCTTTCTGGAGCTTTAAATTCTACTGGTTCCATCATCTGTCCTATCATACCATCAGCCATAACCATTACTGGTGTTCTGTAGTAATCTGCAACATCAAATGCTTCCTGTATCATATCAACTGCTTCCTGAACTGTAGCTGGAGCGAATACTGGAGTTCTGTAGTCTCCGTTTCCTCCTCCTCTAGTTGACATATAGTAGTCTGCCTGAGATGGCTGTATACTTCCTAGTCCTGGGCCACCTCTCATTACGTTTAGTATAACGCATGGTACTTCAGCACCAACTGCATATGTTATACCTTCCTGTTTAAGTGCAACACCTGGTGAAGATGAAGAAGTCATAACTCTAACTCCTGATCCTCCTGCACCGTAAACCATATTTATAGCAGCAACTTCAGATTCAGACTGAACGAATGCTCCACCTACTTTTGGTAATTCTCTTGATAAATATTCTGGTAATTCACTCTGTGGAGTTATTGGGTAACCGAAGAAATATTTACATCCAGCTTCTATAGCTGCTTTACCAAACGCTTCGTTACCTTTCATAAGTATCTTAGCCATTAAAATTCCCCCCTATGATTATTTATTAAATAATTAGTCTCTTTCTACAGTTATAACTACGTCTGGGCACATCATTGCACAGCTAGCACAACCTATACATTTTTCCATTTCTACTACTCTAGCAGGGTTATATCCCTTTTCATTTGTTGTTTCAGTGTCTAGTGATATTATTTTCATTGGACATACTTCTACACACAATCCACAACCTTTACAGTACTTTTGATCAAAAGATACTCTTCCTTTAGCCATTTGCTTAAGCCTCCTTAAACTATCATTTTATTTGAAACCAAACTACATCATCCAGTCGTCTCTCATATATAGATCTATTGGAAGTATTTCTCCCTCCAATCCGTCTGGAAGCTGATTTGCAACCTCTCTTAAACAAGCTACATATTTTATAGGTATGTTTCTTGCTTTAGAAACTTCTCTTGAAACTTCCTGTCCTTTTAATACATCTTCTACTGTTGTAGCTTTCAGCATATGAGTATTGTTTATAAGTCCAGTTACTTTCAACTGAGATGCTGCTTCAATTTCATCTATATATTCCATAACTTCTTCAGCAGTCTGAGTTCTTTCTCTGTTAGCGTTGACAACGAAGAATAAATCATATTCGTCGTCAGGTATTGAGCCACGGAATCTTGCTATTACCCTAGCTCCTACTTTATCTCCACCTAAATCTATAACATACTGGTAAGATTTATCATTCATTGGAGTTGTAACTTCAGCAGATACAGCTGGTAAGTCTAAGCTTGGTGCATCTACTGAACTATCTATAGGGTGTATACCCATAGCTTTCATTTCTTCTTTTCTTTCTCTTGATCTGAAGTAAACATTTACTACGTCAAGATCTGCAAGTGCTACTTTATCTTCTGTTTCTTTTCTTAGCTGTACGACATAGTTAACGGCAACTTCACTTTTACCACTACCATAGTGGCCAGTTATTATTCTTATTCTTTTATCTTTATTTACCATATACTAAAGCCTCTTCTTCTCCATTAAGAACTCTTAGTCCACCCTGAGCTAGAGCTATCATTTCGTCTTCTCCTGGATAAACTTTAACTTCTGCTATGAAGCCAACTCTTTCTGATATTTCTTTAGTGAATGATTTTGAATAAGCTATACCACCTGTTAGTAATACAGCATCTACGTTACCTTTTAATACAGCTGCACATGCACCTATTTCTTTAGCTACCTGATATGCCATTGCGTCATATACAAGTTTAGCTTTTTCATTTCCTGCTTCTATCATTTCTTCAACTTCTCTTGCATCATTAGTGTTTAGATAAGAAACAAGTCCTGCACTACCTTTTATTTTTTTCTTCATATCGTCTAATGTATATTCTCCACTGAAGCACATTTTTATTAGGCTTCCTACTGGTAGTCCACCAGATCTTTCTGGAGAGAATGGTCCTTCACCATCTAATGCATTAGCAACATCTATAACTCTTCCTTTTTCGTGAGCTCCTACAGATATTCCTCCACCCATATGAGCTACTATTAGGTTAACGTCTTCGTATGATTTTCCAACTTCTTTAGCATATCTTCTTGCTATTGCTTTCTGATTTAAAGCGTGGAATATACTTGTTCTTTCTATATCAGCCATTCCTGATATTCTAGCTACATCCTGTAATTCATCAACAACAACAGGGTCTACTATGAAAGAAGGTACTCCTACTTCATCACCTATCTGTTTAGCTATTATTCCACCAAGGTTAGAAGCGTGTTCTCCTGAAACACCAACTCTTAAGTCTTCTACCATGTCAGCATTAACTGCATAAGTTCCACCTTTTATAGGTTTTAAAAGACCACCTCTACCTACAACAGCGTCTAATTCAGATGTTTTCACTCCACCTTCAGCTAAAGCGTCTTCTATAACACCTTTACGGAATTCGAACTGATCTGCTATTTTGTCGTATTTTCCGATTTCTTCTGAAGAGTGTCTAAGTGTTTTTTCAAATACTAGTGATTCATCATCGAAAACAGCTATTTTTGTAGATGTTGAACCTGGGTTAATAGTTAATATTCTATTTACTTTACTCATGTAGTTTTTACCTCCTGTAAAATTTAAAAACCTATTGTCTAATAAATTAATTAAAAAATATAAATTTTAAGCTATTTTGTAGCTTTTTATATAATCTAAAATAGTTTTATATTTTAGAGTTAATCAAAGTTAAATTATTTTGCAGTTTTAGCTGCCATAAGAACTCCAAGTGCTATAGAGTTTAATTTAGTTTCTTCTGTATCTGCTCTTGAAGTAAGTATTACTGGTGCTTTTGCTCCAACTATTACACCTGCATTTTTAGCCTGTGCAAAGAATACCATTGATTTGTAAAGAACGTTACCAGCTTCTATATCTGGGACTAATAGTATATCAGCTTTTCCAGCACCTGGATGGTTAACACCTTTATGAGCTGCTGCTTCTTCTGAAACTGCGTTATCTAGTGCAAATGGTCCACCTACTACACAACCAGTTATTTCACCTTTTTCACACATTTCCTGAAGTTCTGCTGCTTCAACTGTATCTTTCATTTTTGGATTTACTTTTTCTTTTGCACATAAGCATGCAACATTTGGCACTTCTATATCTAATGCGTGTGCAACATCAACTGCATTTTCTATTATCTGTTTTTTAGCTGCAACATCTGGAGCTAAGTTCATAGCTGCATCAGTTATGAAGAATAGTCTGTCAAATCCATTAACATCGAATACTGCAACATGGCTTAATACTTTACCAGTTCTTAGACCTATTTCTTTGTCTAATACTGCTTTAAGAACTATTGATGTATCAACTATTCCTTTCATTACCATATCAGCTTTTCCTGATGAAACAAGTTCAACAGCTTTTCTTGAAGCTTCTACTAAATCTTCTATATTTATTAATTCATAGTTAGCTAAATCTATTCCTAATTCTTTTGCTATAGGTTCTGTTTTAGCTATATCCCCAACTAATATAGCGTTTGCTATGCCTTCTTTTCTTGCCATTTCAACTGCAAGTAAAACTTCTTTATCCTGGCAGCAAGCAACTGATATTGTTTTAGGTCCTCTTTCTTTTGCAAATTTTATAACTTCTTCAAAGTTTCTCATAAACTCCACCTCGTAGTAGTATTTTTTATTTGTATATCATAATTATATTATACTCTATTATTAAAACAAAATAAATCGTTTTCCAGATATGTATCATTTTATTTTTTCACAGAATATGTCATTCAAAATACATTATATATTTATAATATCTCTAAAATAAATAAGTTGCAATAAAAATATAAATTTAACAAAAATAAATTTATATTTCATTGCAACTTGATTTTTTTAGAATTCTACTTTTATATTTTCTATGTGCTATTCTTTACTTTATTAAACGATATTCAATTTTATCGTTTTTATTTTCAGAATATTTATATTTACATTTATATTATTAAATTTAATTTTACTATATTTATACATATTTACATTTTTTCTATAAAATAGTAACCTTAATTTTTTATACTCATTATTTGTTATGTAAATATCAATTCTGTCTTTTGTCACACAATTCAATATATTTGCATCTTTTTTATTTAATTGTATGTCACTTTTAACATAAATATTTTTATAGATTCAATGAAAACGTTTTATCTATCTAAACTTACTCTAACTTTGTTTTCACTACATTTTATATTATTAGGTATAACTAAAGTCACTTCTATACTTTTTTTATTTTTTAATTCCTCAGTATCTACAGATTCAGTTTCTATGTATTGTATATTTTTTAGCACTTCCTCTTTACCAGTTATTAAAACTTTTTCTTCATTTAATTTGTATGTTGGCAAATCGTCACCATTAAGTGATACTTTTATAGGTACTGATTTAGAATCTAGCATCTTTATATTTAAATATACATATGGATTTTCTATATCTAATCCTTTTACTTCTTTTCCATTTTCATCTACTGCAATTAATCTAACTTTTTTAGTTATATTCTTTTTATCAACATCTTTTAATGAATCTACCTTTCCTATAACACCTTTTACCTTAGCCATCTGTGTTCTAGGACCAGAAACAGTTACATACTCTTCATCTAATTTTATAGAATCTATATTCTCTTTATTTTCATCACTCATATTTATTTCTATTTTTAGATTTTTACTTATTTTTTTCTCTAGATTGACAATTATTGTACTTTGAGTAAATTCATGACTTACCCTTTCTGACATATTTGCCCTCAAGTATACTTCATTTTTTCCCTCTATAGGATTATCAATTTCTCCATATACCTTTATATCATCTTTATCTATGTTTTTTACATTTGATAGTTTTCCACTTATATTCATACTTGATAATAGAGATTCATCTGGATAAATCACAAGATCTTTCTCCTCTAATTCGTCTAGATTACTAACTGTTACTGGTATATCTTCTATTAATTTTGTATCCTCTGGATCCACTATTGCAATTACATACATCCATAGCGCTATTGCACTGAAGAGTGCAATTAACTTTACTTTTGTATTATTTTTTAGTCTCATCATTTAAATAATCCTCCTATAAAAGAGCTCTTTTCTTCTTTTTTAGCCTGAAGATTATGAGATAATATACTCTTCATTCTTTCTTTTGTAATATCTCTATATAATTTACCTGATTTTGCTATTGAAACTCCTCCTGTTTCTTCTGAAACTATTAAAGTTAAACAGTCAGACACTTCACTAACACCTACACCTGCTCTATGTCTAGTTCCTAAATCTTTACTTAGATCTTTACTCTGTGTTAATGGCAAGAAACAAGCCGCTGCCTTTATTTTTGACTCTCTAACAACAACAGCACCATCATGTAATGGTGTATTAGGTATAAATATATTTACTAATAACTGTCGTGATATTTCAGAGTCTAATATTGTACCTGTATTTATTATATCATTTAACTTAGTTTCTCTTTCCATAACAATTAAAGCTCCTATCTTTTGTCTTGCTAATGAATATAGGGCCTCAACTATTTCATCTATTACATGATTAAATTTTTCTTCAGACACCCCTGATTGTTTCTGGAATATTTTTAATTTTGTTCTTCCTATATGTTCTAATCCCGCTCTTAACTCTGGCTGGAATATTATGAAAGGAAGAATAAAACCAACTTCTAAAGATTTTACTAATAGCCAATAAATTGTGTGTAATTTGAATATTTTACTAGCTCCAGTTGCAACAAGTAATATTAAAAGACCTTTTAAAACCTGTTCTGCTCTTGTATCTTTTATAAACATAAATATCTTATAAAATAAATATGTCACTATTGCTATATCAAGTATATCGTTAATACCCATTTGGTATATCATATCTAAAAATTCTCCAACAAAAGAACCAAAATCTAACACTTTTTTTCCTCCTTATATTTTTATTTATATTAAAAATATTATTATTAATTCATCTCATCTTAATATTAATCTCTCACATTAAATATTATACTATATATAAGAATTAAAATACACAAATTATTTATATCATAAATAACTTATTAATTTCTTTATTAATGTTAAATTCATTTTTAATTTATTTTTATATTTTCTTAATTTTTTTATTATATAATTATAGATTTATTTTTTTAGATTTTATTTACTTTTGATATAATAATTTTTAATACAATAAATTATAAAAAAATACTGCCATAGAACACCTTTAAAAGGTGTTCTTATGACAGTACCTTTAACTGACACCTAACGGTTGTCAGTTTTTTTGTATTCAAATTTAGCTCCACAAT